>DATFFY010000262.1:0-3851 GCA_035249805.1 Acidimicrobiales bacterium
CCGCTCGCGGTCGTCGGCCTGGTCCGGCGCCCGACGGGCGTCGCCGGCTACGTCGCCGGCGTGGCGGTGGCCGCCCTGCCCGTCGTGTGGGCCTTCCAGTACCTGGGGGGCGCCCTCCCGCAGTGGGGCGGGCGCTACACGCTCCCGTCCTGCCTCCTGCTCGTGGTCGTGGGCGTCGCCGCCCTCCCGGACCTCGAGCGGGTCACCCGAGCCCTCCTGGTGGGCTTGGCGGCGCTGGTCACCGCGAGCGGGATGGCCTGGACCGCCGACCGGGGCCATGAGGTGGCCGACTGGTTCGAGGAGGTCGGAACGCGGCCGGAGGACGTGCTGATCGCCCGCAACGGCTTCCTCGTGCGGGAGGGTGGGGCGGCCGGCGCCGATCGCCGGTGGCTCGTCGCGGTGGGGGAGGAGGACCTCCGGGCGGCCGTCCAGCTCGTGGCCGACGCCGGCCTCCGCACCTTCGCCACGGTCGACGAGGACCCGACGGCTCCTCCCGGGCTCGGCGACGCCCGGTTGACGGGCACGAGCCGGGCCCCGTTCCTCGGTGAGGACCTCTACCTCCACGCCTACGCGCTCGACCAGCGCGGATCGGCGAACATGCGTTCGTCCGTCACAGCACCCCGCTAGCCTGGGGCCGTGTCCGAGACGCTGGTGGTGCGCGGCGCGCGCGAGCACAACCTGAAGAACGTCGGGATCGAGCTCCCGCGGGACAAGCTCATCGTCTTCACGGGCCTGTCCGGCTCCGGGAAGTCGTCCCTGGCCTTCGACACGATCTACGCCGAGGGCCAGCGGCGCTACGTCGAGTCCCTGTCGGCGTACGCCCGCCAGTTCCTCGGGCAGATGGACAAGCCCGACGTGGACTTCATCGAGGGCCTCTCGCCGGCCATCTCGATCGACCAGAAGTCGGCGTCCCGCAACCCGCGGTCCACGGTGGGCACGATCACGGAGGTCTACGACTACCTCCGGCTGCTCTTCGCCCGGATCGGGGTCCCGCACTGCCCCGAGTGCGGCGCCGAGGTCACGAGGCAGACACCGCAGCAGATCGTGGACCGCATCCTCGAGCTGCCCGAGGGCACCCGCTTCCAGGTGCTGGCCCCGGTGGTGCGCGGCCGCAAGGGCACCTACGAGACGCTCCTGGCCGACCTCGCCGCGCAGGGCTACGCCCGCGCCCGCATCGACGGCGAGGTGCACGAGCTCACCGACAAGGTCGACCTCGCTCGGTACGAGCAGCACACGATCGAGGTCGTCGTCGACCGGCTCGTCGTCCGCGACGGCCTCGAGCGGCGCCTCACCGACTCGCTCGAGACGGCGCTCCGCCTGGCCGACGGGGTGGCGGAGGTGCAGCTCGTGCGGCGAGAGGACGAGGCGCCGGCGATGGGGGAGGCCGAGGGGTCCGACGACGACACGCTCACGTTCTCCCAGCACCTCGCCTGCCCCAACGGCCACGGTTCGTTCGAGGAGCTGGCGCCCCGCAACTTCTCCTTCAACTCGCCGTACGGCGCGTGCGAGGCGTGCGACGGCCTCGGGACCCGCTTCGAGGTCGATCCCGAGATGATCGTGCCGAACCCCGACCTGTCCCTCGAGGAGGGCGCCATCGCACCCTGGGCGGGCGGGAGCAGCCAGTACTTCAAGCGCCTCGTCGAGTCCGCCGCCGAGCAGGTGGGGGCCAGGGTCGACCAACCGTGGTCGAAGCTGTCCAAGAAGGCCCAGCAGGCCCTCCTGCACGGCACCGGGGTGGGCAAGGTGCAGGTCCGGTACAAGAACCGGTACGGGCGGGTCCGGCAGTACACGTCGTCGTACGAGGGGGTCGTGCCCTACCTCCAGCGCCGCCACGTCGAGTCGGAATCCGACGCGCAGCGCGAGCAGATCGAGGGGTACATGCGCGAGGTGCCGTGCCACGCGTGCGGCGGCGCCCGGCTGCGCCCGCTCTCGCTGGCCGTCACGGTCGACGGGCACTCGCTCGCCGAGATCTGCGCCATGTCGATCGGCGACGCCGCGAAGACGCTCGCCGACCTGTCGCTCTCCGAGCGCGACCGGCTGATCGCGGAGCGCGTCGTGAAGGAGGTCAACGCCCGCATGGGCTTCCTCCTCGACGTCGGGCTCGACTACCTCACGCTGTCCCGCTCGGCGGCCACGCTGGCCGGTGGCGAGGCGCAACGGATCCGACTCGCCTCGCAGATCGGGTCGGGGCTGGTCGGCGTGCTGTACGTGCTCGACGAGCCGTCGATCGGCCTGCACCAGCGCGACAACCACCGGCTCATCGACACGCTCGTGCGCCTGCGCGACCTCGGCAACACCGTCCTCGTCGTCGAGCACGACGAGGACACGATCTGCGTGGCGGACCACGTGGTCGACATCGGGCCGGGCGCCGGCGAGCACGGTGGCGAGGTCGTGCACTCCGGCACCGTGAAGGGGCTGCTGCGCAACCGGGCCTCGATCACCGGGCAGTACCTGGCCAAGAAGCGGACGATCCCGGTGCCGGCCCGGCGCCGCGAGCCCGGCGACGCCAAGCTCGTCGTCCAGGGCGCCCGTGAGCACAACCTGCAGGACCTCACCGTGGACATCCCGCTCGGGCTGTTCGTCGCCGTCACCGGCGTCTCGGGATCGGGCAAGTCCACGCTCGTCAACGACATCCTGTACCGGGCGCTCATGCAGCGGATCTACGGCTCGAAGACGCCGCCGGGCCTGCACAAGGCCGTGAAGGGCCTCGAGCACCTCGACAAGGTCATCAACATCGACCAGAGCCCGATCGGGAGGACGCCCCGGTCGAACCCGGCCACCTACACGGGCGTGTGGGACCACATCCGCAAGCTCATGGCCGCCACGCACGAGGCCAAGGTGCGGGGCTACCTGCCCGGCCGCTTCAGCTTCAACGTGGCTGGTGGCCGCTGCGAGGCCTGCGCCGGCGACGGGACCATCAAGATCGAGATGCACTTCCTGCCGGACGTGTACGTCCCCTGCGAGGTCTGCAAGGGCAAGCGCTACAACCGCGACACGCTCGACATCACGTTCAAGGACAAGAACGTCGCCGACATCCTCGACCTGTCCTGCGAGGAGGCCCTCGAGTTCTTCGCCAACCAGCCGGCCATCAGCCGCCACATGCAGACGCTGGTGGACGTCGGCCTCGGCTACGTCCGGCTGGGCCAGCCGGCCACGACCCTCTCGGGCGGCGAGGCCCAGCGGGTGAAGCTGTCCAGCGAGCTGGCCAAGCGCTCCACCGGCCACACCATCTACATCCTCGACGAGCCCACCACGGGGCTGCACTTCGAGGACATCCGCAAGCTCCTCACCGTCCTCTCCCGACTCGTCGACCAGGGCAACACGGTGCTGGTCATCGAGCACAACCTCGACGTGATCAAGACGGCCGACTGGGTCATCGACCTCGGCCCCGAGGGCGGCAACGGCGGCGGCACCCTCGTCACCGAGGGCCCGCCCGAGCACGTCGCCAAGGTGGAGGACAGCTGGACGGGCCAGTTCCTGGCCCCGCTCCTCGCCGCCGCGGGGGCCGCGGACTAGTCACTTCGGGTGGTCCGAAACGGTCCATATGGGCCGTGGTCGGAACGACCGCCAGGCCGGATGCTGGGCACATGCGTCGCGTCGCGCGTCCGTTGCTGTACCTGGGCGTGCTCGCCGTCGTCGCGGGGCTGGCCAAGGTCCACGCGGCGTGGGTCGGCCACTACGACCTGACCGGGTCGGGTCGCCTCGCCTGGACCGCCGTCTACGCGGGGATCCTCTGCCTCACCGCGTACGGGTTCGGGCTGCCCGACGTCCCGCGGACCCGCGCCCAGGCCGTCGGCGCCTCGGTGGGGGCCGCGTTCAGCGCGGCGGGCGCCGTCTCGGCGCTGCAGCTC
>DATFFY010000263.1:0-8542 GCA_035249805.1 Acidimicrobiales bacterium
CGCCGTCGGACGCGCTGCCGGAGCCCGCTTGCACGGCACTCCCGGACCCCTCGTCCTGCGAGGCGTCGTGCACGCCCGGCTTCTGGCCGCACGCGGCGACCAGGACGAGGAGCGCCATGGCCACCACGACCGCGGTGCCCCGGGGGGACCTCTGACGACGTCGGTGGGAGATGTCGATCACGGCTCGGCTCCTGGCTCGGAGAGACGGGTGAGGGCGCCCGGCCGCCGGCGCAGCACCGCGGGCGAGGCGTCGAGGGCCTGGGCGAAGATCATCGAGGCGAGCAGTCCCAGCGGCAGCGCGATCCACACCCAGCCGGGCGTGTGGCCCCAGGCGCTCGCGGCGCGGACGACCCCGCCCCCACCGCCGCCCACGTCGGGGGTCGGGCTGACGGGGCTGCTGGGCACGCCGAAGTCGACCGGCCCGCCCGGGGTGAGCGAGGGCACGTCGACGGACGGACCCAGGTCGATCGGGGCGGTGCTGTCGGTGGGCACGGTGCTGTACCGGACCATCGGGCGCAGGGCCGTGTTGGCGGCGCTGCTGTCGGCCAGCGACACGACCCAGTTGGTGGACAGGTCCGGGTCGCCGTACGCGAAGTTCGGCGCGCCGACGGGCCGCAGCATGATCCCGTTGTTCTCGAGCACCTGGCCGTCGGCGCCCTCGGTCCAGGCCTGCACGGCGAAGGTCAGGTCGAAGGTCCAGGTGGCGGTGGCCGGGTCGAAGGCACCGGTCGTTCCCACGAGGCAGTCGGTGTCGGGCAGCCGCACGCCGTCGAGGCCGGCCCCCTGCGCGGGGCCCGCGTTCCACGGCTCGGTGATCGGGCAGGCCTCGATCCCGGTGACGGTCTGCCCGACGAGCGGCACCTCACCGGTGATCGCGCGGGTCACGGCGTCGGCGATCTTCTGCGGGTCCTGGGCCTCGAGCTGGGCGACGATCTGGAGCACGACGTCGCGCAGGGCCGGCGACTCGAGGGCGAAGTTGAGCCCGTCCTGGTGCAGGACCAGCTCGAAGGAGGCGAACCGCTCACCGTCGGGCAGCGTCGGGATGCCGAGGGCCACGAGGGAGGCATAGCGCTGCTGGCCGCCGAGCATGCCGACGGGCGTGGTCCCGGGCACGACGATCGGCTGCGCGAGGTCGCTGTCGGGGGTGACCGGGATGGGCAGGCCGTCGCTCAGGCCGAGGAGCGCGGCGAGCTGCTGGATCTCCGTGCCGCACACCTGCGGCACGCCCACCAGACCGGCCACGAGGCAGGCGGTGGCGGGCGGGAACCCGTTGCGCAGCAGCGGCGGCGTCACCTGCGTGATCGGGTTCGTGAAGTAGGCCTCGCGGGAGATCGTGGCGGGGCCCTCGACGGTCTCGGCCCGAGCCGGCCCGAGCTGCACGACGGCGCCCAGCGCGAGCACCGCCGCCACTGCGATCGCGCGCCGGGGCAGGGTGCGCGCGCTCCCCCAGGGTCCGTCCACCATGTCCCGGGGATCCTAGGACGGCGCAAGCGCTCAGCCGGGCCAGACGATGCTCTGGAGCTCGCTGTAGGCGTGGAGGCCGAAGGAGCCGCCGTCGCGACCGACGCCGGACATCTTGAAGCCGCCGAACGGGGCCTCGTGGTTGCGCTGGGCCGTGTTGAGGCCCACGTTGCCGGTCCGGAGCTGGCGGGCGACCCGGAGGGCCCGGGCCGTGTCGGCCGAGAACACGTAGTCGTAGAGGCCGAACTCGGTGCCGTTGGCGATGCTGACGGCCTCGTCCTCGTCGTCGAAGGGCACCACCACGATCACGGGCCCGAAGAACTCCTGCTGGACGGCGGCGTTGTCGGGCTTGCACCCGGCCAGGAGCGTCGGGGCGACGTAGAACCCCTTGTCCAGATCGGGGCGCTCGCCGCCCGCCAGGAGCTCACCGCCCTGCTCCACGCCCGTGCGCACGAGGGCCTCGACGCGGTCCCGCTGGACGGCGGAGATGAGCGGGCCCACCACGGTGTCCGGCGCGAGCGGGTCGCCCACCTTCATGCGGGCGGACGCCTTCTGGAGGCCGCCGACCACCTGGTCGTAGACGCCGCGCTGGGCGATGACCCGCGTCGGCGCGGTGCAGATCTGCCCGCTGTGGAAGGCCCACACGCTCGAGATCGTCCCGATGGCGTTGGCCAGGTCCGCGTCGTCGAAGACGATGCCCGCGCCCTTGCCGCCGAGCTCGAGCAGCAGCCGCTTCATGTCCCGGCCCGCGACCTCACCGATCGCGCGGCCCACAGGGGTCGAGCCGGTGAAGCTGACCATGTCGACATGCGGTGAGGCGACGAGCGCCTGCCCGGTCTCGGGCGCCGAGCCCGTCACGACGTTGACGACCCCCGGCGGGAACCCCGCCTCGTCGAGGATCTCGCCGAAGACGGTCACCGCGAGCGGGTCCTGCGGCGCCGGCTTCACGATCACCGTGTTCCCCATGGCGAGGGCCGGACCGATCTTCCCGGCCATGTTCACGATCGGGAAGTTGTACGGGGTGATGCAGGCGACCACGCCGACGGGCTGGCGCAGCACCACCGCGCCCATCAACCCGCCGGACGCCAGCGCGGTGGCCGGCATCTCGCTCGGCGGCAGCGGGATCGTCGCCGGCTCGAGCGCGCCCTTCGCGTAGCGGCGGAAGCGCTCGATGCAGGTGGGCACCTGCATGGTCGAGGCGACCCGCTGGGTGGCGCCGGTCTCGGCCTGCACGAGCGGGATCAGCTCGTCCATCCTGTCGCGCAGCAGGTCGGCAGCCTTGTTGAGCAGGTCGGCCCGCTCCTGCGGGGTGGTGCGGCTCCAGGCGGGGAACGCCTCCGCCGCTGCCACCGCGGCGGCCTCGACCTGGGCCGTGCTCGCCTCGGGCGCCTCGGCGACGACGCCCTCGGTGGCGGGGTTGACGACCTCGTACCCACCCGCCGCGCCGTCCACGCGCTCGCCGCCGATGAGGAGCCGGTACGTCGCGGAGGCCATGGCGCCAGACTAGAACCCGTTCTAGTCAGGACTCCAACGCTCGGATCGGGTGGCGGCCGTCCACGTAGCCGAGGAACGGCGGGAAGATGTTGTACCCGAGCAGCTCCTGCAGGCGGCGGGGCAGGGTGCGGACCACCTCGGGGGGCACGGCCAGCAGGTGCGTCTCCTGCGCCCGCAGCCACGACACCACGTACTCGAGGATCACGCCGAGCCGGCGCTCGTCGGTCTGGTTCGCGCCACCGCGGTGCCAGACGCTCCCCACGTAGAACATGACGGAGCCGGCCGGCATGGTGGCCTGCACGATGCCGGCCTCGTCGGGCGGCTGGCCGGCGGGCGTGTCGTGGCTCCCGGGCACGACCTCGGTGGGACCGTTGCGCTCGGTGAACTCGTCGAGGGCCCACATCGTGTTGAGCACGACGGGCGGGTGCGGGAACGGCAGCGGGTAGACCACGTCGTCCTGGTGCAGGTGCTGGGCCGTCTCCCGCGGACCGACGTCGATGCCGACCGGGCCGCTCAGCTGGTAGTGCGGCCCCAGCACGTGGTCCAGCACGCCGAGCACGAGCGGGTCGATGGCCAGCTCGTCGAACCCGCGCACCTTGGCGAACAGGCCGTAGACCCGTCGGGTCACGAAGCCCTCGAAGTCGTTGCGGCCGAGCGGCGTGGCCTCGCGGTGCGGGGCCAGCTCCTCCTTCAGCGCGGCGACCTTCTCCTCGGTGAGGAAGCGCTCGACGATCGCCGCCCCCACCTCGCCCACGGCGCGACCCACCTCGTCGGCCGTCGCGTCGGGCCCGAAGCGGGGCAGCGCCCTCACGAGGCGGACCCTACCTGACACCGAACTAGAACAGGTTCTAGAATCGGCGCATGGAGCTCCCCCGGATCATCTCGGTCGACGACCACGTGGTGGAGCCGCCCGACCTGTGGTCGAGCCGGCTGCCGGCCAAGTACAGGGACCGGGGGCCGCGGGTCGAGCGCGACCGCGCCAAGTTCAGCTTCGAGGGCGGCGTGTTCTCGTACTCGAAGGGCGACCCGGACGGCGAGTGGTGCGACTGGTGGCTCTACGACGACCTCGTGTACCCGTTCCCGAAGCTGTCCGCCGCGATCGGGTTCGAGGACCTCGACGTCACGCCGGTCACCTTCGACGAGATCCGCCCCGGCTGCTGGAAGCAACCGGACCGGCTCGCCGACATGGACGCCAACCACGTCGACGCCTCGATCTGCTTCCCGAACACGCTCCCCCGCTTCTGCGGGCAGACGTTCCTCGAGCGGGAGGACAAGGAGCTCGCCCTCCTCTGCGTCCAGGCCTACAACGACTGGATGGTCGACGAGTGGTGCGCGGGTGACGCCAAGGGGAAGCTCATCCCGCTCGGGATGGTGCCGCTCTGGGACCCGCAGCTCGCGGCCGCCGAGGTGCGGCGCAACGCGGCGCGGGGGTGCTACGCCGTCGCGTTCTCGGAGAACCCGCACCCCCTCGGGCTCCCCTCGGTGCACGACAAGGGCCGCTTCTGGGACCCGTTCTTCGAGGCCTGCCAGGAGACCGGCACGGTCGTGTGCATGCACATCGGCTCGTCGTCCCGCATGCCGGCCACCTCACCCGACGCGCCGTTCATCGTGAGCTCCACGCTGACCTTCTCGAACGCGATGGGGTCGATGCTCGACTTCATCTTCTCGGGGACGATGGAGCGCTTCCCGAACCTCGTGATCTCGTACTCCGAGGGCCAGGTCGGGTGGATGCCGTACGTCATCGAGCGGGCCGACAAGCTGTGGGCCGAACGAGGTGACAACAGCTTCGGCACGAGCCTGCCGCAGAAGCCGTCGAGCTACCTGCACCACCGGATCTACGGCTGCGTCTTCGACGACGAGGTGGGCCTGCGCAACCGCGACCTCATCGGCATGGACCAGATCTGCTTCGAGACCGACTACCCGCACGCGGACAGCACGTTCCCCCACTCCAAGAAGGTGGCGTCCGACATCTGCGCGCAGGCCGGGCTGTCCGACGAGGAGACCTGGAAGTTCCTCCGGGGCAACGCCATCCGCTGCTTCGGCCTCGAGCGCCTCGGCATCACCGAGTAGCTGCGGCTACTCGTCGACCTCGACCATCTCGACCTCCTCGACCACCTCGCTCGGCACCCGGACCATCCCCGTGATGCCGGCGATCGTGCCGGCCAGGCCGGACAGCTCGGTCGGCACCACGATGGTCGTGGCCGTGCCGTTGGCCATGACCTGGAGCGTCTCGAGGTACTTCACCGCGATGAGGCCGGCGTCCGGCAGCCCCTCGTGGATGGCGTTGTAGACGGCCAGCGTCGCCGCCGCCTCGCCCTCGGCCACGGTCCGCTGCCGGTACTTCTCGGCGTCGGCCAGCTTGCGCGCGGCCTCCGCCTGGCCCTCGGCCTCGAGGATCACCTGCTGGCGCTGGCCCTCGGCGTAGAGGATGGCAGCGGTCTTGTCGCCCTCCGCCGTCGTCACGGCCGCGGTCCGACGGCCCTCCGCCTCGGTGACCACCGCCCGCCGCGTGCGCTCCGCCTTCATCTGCTCGTGCATCGCGCTCATGACGTCCTGCGGCGGGTCGATGCGCTGGATCTCCACCCGGACCACCCGCACGCCCCACTTGTCGGTGGCGTCGTCGAGGATCATGCGGAGGGCGGTGTTGATGGAGTCGCGGCTGGTGAGCGCCTCGTCGAGCTGCATGTCGCCGACCAGGTTGCGCAGGTTGGTCTGCGCCAGCTTGGTGACGGCCAGGACGAAGTTGCCGACGTTGTAGATGAGCCGCTGGGGGTCGGTGGGCTCGTAGTAGAGGACGGCGTCGACCGACACCACCACGTTGTCCTTGGTGATGACCTCCTGCGGCGGGACGTCGATGACCTGCTCCCGCATGTCCACGATGCGGAGCTTCTGGATGAACGGCACGATGATCCGGAGGCCCGGGTCCGCGGTGAGCTTGTACTTCCCGAGCTGCTCCACCACGCCCCGCTGGTAGGGGCGGACGATGCGCACCCCGGTCGCGACGTAGATGAGCAGGAACCCAGCGACGATGCCGAGGACGATCACGCCTGCGTTCACGATGGGGTCTCCTCTGCTGCGATGACGACGACCTTGGTCCCCTCGACCTCGGTGATGACGACGGGGGATCCGGCCTGCAGCCCGGCGCGATCAGCGGTCATGGCCCGCCACTCCTCCCGGTCGACGCGGACCGTCCCGAGGTCACCGGCCGGGATGGCGTCCAGGACGACCCCGCGCCGGCCGATGAGCCGCCGCGACCCGATCCCCTCGGTGACGCCGGCGCGGTCGAGCCGACGGGCGAGCGGGCGCAGCGCCAAGAGGCACGCCACCGACACGACGACGAACGCCGTCCACTCCAGCACCACCGAGACGTCGGCGAAGGCGAGCACGGCCGCCACCGCCGCGCCGACGGCGAACGGGGCCAGGAAGAACGATCCGGGCGTGGCCATCTCGCCCAGCCCGAACCCCACCGCGGCCACCAGCCAGATCCAGCGCCACTGCTCGGGGTCGTCCACGGTGCCCACGCTATGCGGTCGGTCGTGCGCGTCGCGGGCGGTTAGGTTCCGGCCCCATGGCTGACGAGTCGTCCGATCTCGGGGGCGAGGTGCGGCTCGGGTCGATGCTGTTCACGCTCGTGGAGCCGCACCGCGGCCACGAGGTGGCCTACAACCGGTGGTACGAGCGCGACCACTTCTACGCGGGGTGCATGGTCGGGCCGTGGCTGTTCGCGGGCCGGCGCTGGGTCGCCCCCCGCCCCCTGAAGGACCTCCGCTTCGGTGCCGAGCCCGACGTCTTCGGCGACGTCGACCGCGGCTCGTACCTGGCCGTGTACTGGATCCTCGACGGCCGCCACGACGACCACGTCGACTGGGCGCTGCGCCAGGTGCAGTGGCTGCACGCCAACGGCCGAATGTTCGCCGAGCGCGACCACGTCCACACGCTGCTGTACCGCCACGCCTCCACGGCCGGCGCGTCGTCCGTGCCCGCCGAGCTCGCGCTCGACCACCCCTTCGGCGGGCTCACCGCCACGCTCGTGCGCCCGGCGCCCGGCGTCACCGCGGACGACCTCGGGCGGTACGTCGCCGACGCGTTCGCGCCAGAGCTCGAGCTCGGCTTCGCGCCGATCCCGCTGCCGCCCGACGCGCCGGTGACCCAGCAGGGCCAGGACCGCCTCGAGGGCTGCCTGCTCAACCTGTCCTTCACGACCGCGTCGCCGGCGACGTGGTGGGAAGAGCAGCGGAGCGCCGCCGACCGGGTGCGGGCCGACGGCGTGGGCGAGCTGCTGTGGACGGCGCCGTTCGTCCCGACGATCCCGGGCACCGACGCCTACACCGACCAGCTGTGGTGAGCGCCTTCCCGAACCTGCTCTCGCCGGTCCAGCTCGGGTCGCTCCGGCTCCGCAACCGCATCGCGCTGTGCCCGATGGGCACGAACCTGGGCGAGCCCGACGGCACCGTCGGCGACCGTCAGGCCGCGTGGTTCGAGGCCCGCGCGCGCGGCGGCGCGGGGCTCGTGCTCGTCGGGTCCGTCTCGGTGGCCTACCCGTCGGGCTCGTACGACGCCCGCCAGGTGGCGTGCTCCGACGACGCCCACCTGCCCGGGCTCACCCGGCTGGCCGACGACGTCCACCGGCACGGCGCCGCGCTCGCCGCCCAGCTGGTGCACGACGGCGCCAACAGCCTCCTCGACATCGCGGAGGGCCGGCCCCTGCTGGTGCCCTCCCGCAAGCGGCCGCCCGCGCCGGACGCGCTGTCCGGGATGCTCACGGAGGAGGAGACGGCCGGCGTGATGGCACCGTTCTCGTCGCCCTCCGCTTCGTACTCGGTCCGGGAGGCGACCGACGACGACCTGGCCTGGGTGGTCGAGCGCTTCGTGGACGCGGCCCGGCGCGCGCAGCGGGCCGGGTTCGACGGCATCGAGCTGCACGGGGGCCACGGCTACCTGCTCCACGCGTTCGCGTCGCCCGCGTCGAACGCGAGGGAGGACCGCTGGGGCGGCTCTCCCGAAGCAAGGGCCGAGCTGCTCGTGACCGTGGTCCGGGCGGTGCGCGCCGCGGTCGGGCCCGACTTCCCGCTCTGGGCCCGCCTCGGCATCTTCGAGGTCCACCGGGACCCCGGCCAGCGCCCGGAGGACGCGCTGGTGACGATGGCGCTCGCGGTGGACGCCGGCCTCGACGCGGTCCACGTCACCGCCTACGGCGAGCCGACGGTCGCGACGGGGATCACCGACGGCCACACGCCGCACGTCCCCGGAGCCCTGCTCGAGCACGCGTCGCTGGTCCGCCGGGAGCTCGGCGTCCCCGTCGTCGCGATGGGACGGCTCACCCCGGAGGCCGCGGAGGCGGCCCTGGAACGGGGGGACGCGGACGTGATCGCGATGGGCCGGGCCCTCATCGCCGATCCCGACCTGCCGGCCAAGCTCGCCGCGGGCCGGCGCGACCGGGTCCGGCCGTGCGCCTACCAGTACAGGTGCATCGGGGCGATCTTCCTCAACGACGCGGTCCGCTGCGCGGTGAACCCCGACGCCGGCCATGAGCACGAGGCCGACGCGTGGCTCGCCCCCACCGGCTCGCCCCGCGCGGTCGTGGTCG
>DATFFY010000264.1:0-2389 GCA_035249805.1 Acidimicrobiales bacterium
GGGCCTCGGCCACGGCCCTGGCGCCGTCGAGGCGGTCGTACGGGTACGGAGGCGGGACGAAGCCGCCCGGCGCCGCCGGCACTCAGCCGACCACGTGATCGGCGAAGCGGCCGCGGGCGGCGGGGTCGAGGCGGACGCGGAGGCGCATGGCCGCCTCGTCGGGCAGCTCGACCAGGACCTCGCCCTCCCGGTGGACCGCCGCGATGAGATCGCCCCGGTCGTACGGGATCAGCAGCTCGACCACGTCGGTGAGGGCCCGCAGCCGGTCGCCGACGGCGCGCAGGAGGTCCTCGACCCCCTCACCGTCCACCGCGCTGATCGCGACGGAGCCGGCGTGGAGGTCCACGAGGCGCTTCGCCTCGCCGCCGGCGAGGTCGCTCTTGTTGAACGCGAGGAGCTGCGGCACGTGGTCGGCCCCGATCTCCCGCAGCACGGTGTGCACCGCATCGATGTTGCCGTGGGGGTCGAGTGAGGACGCATCGACGACGTGGACCAGCAGGTCGGCGTCGGCGACGACGTCGAGCGTGGACTTGAACGCCTCCACCAGCTGGTGGGGCAGCTCCCGGATGAAGCCGACGGTGTCGGTGAGCAGCACGGCCTCGCCGCCGGGGAGGTCGAGGCGGCGGGTCGTGGCGTCGAGGGTGGCGAAGAGCCGATCCTCGACGAGGACCCCCGCCTGCGTGAGCCGGTTGAGCAGCGTGGACTTTCCGGCGTTCGTGTAGCCGACGATGGCGACGCGCCGCGTGCGGCTGCGGTGCTGCGCCTTGCGCTGGGTGGCGCGGTGCTTGTCGATCTCGCGCAGCTCGGCCTCGAGCTTGTGGATGCGACGGAGGATGCGCCGCCGGTCGACCTCGAGCTGCGTCTCACCGGGACCGCGCGTGCCGATGCGGGCGCCACCGGCCGACATGCCGCCACCCTGCTGGGACAGCACCGAGCCCTTGCCCCGCATGCGGGGGAGCCGGTAGCGGAGCATCGCCAGCTCGACCTGGGCCTTGCCCTCGGGGCTGTGCGCGTTCTGGGCGAAGATGTCGAGGATGACCGCGGTGCGGTCGATCGCGGTGCGACCGAGGAGCTTCTCGAGGTTGCGCTGCTGCGCCGGGGTGAGGTCGTTGTCGAAGACGACGGTGTCGCAGTCGGTCGACACCGCCACCTCCTGGAGCTCTGCGGCCTTGCCCTTGCCGACGAACGTCGGCGGGTCGGGGGCGCGCCGCCGCTGGATCACGCGCCCGACCTCGTCCGCGCCCGCGGTGTCGACGAGCTGCGAGAGCTCGTCGAGGCCGGCCTCGGTGTCCTCGGTGGTGCGCGGCGGCAGCGTCACGCCGACGAGGACGATCTTCTCCCGGAAGGAGCGCTCGATCAGCGACATGCGGTCAGCGGTGCCTCAGCGACTTCAGGGCCACGGGGCGTAGACGGTGGCGATCGAGGTGGCCTCGCCGGTCAGGAGCACCGGATCGCCGAGGGTGACCGTGACGGGGCCTCCGGGCATGTGGACGGTGGCCTCGTCGCCGGCCAGCTCCCAGTGCTGCCCGGCCGCCGCGACCGCGCAGGCGCCGGTGCCGCAGGCGAGGGTCGGGCCGACACCCCGCTCGAACACGACCATCGTCAGCTCGCCGGGCCCGGGGCCGGGGCGGACGACCTCGACGTTCGCTCCGCCCGGCGTGAGGCCGTCGATGCGCGACCCGATGGCGACGAGCTCGTCGCGCCCCGGCAGCTGGTCGGCGGCCCAGTGGAGCACGACGTGCGGGTTGCCGACGTCGACCCGCGTGGCGCGGAGGACGTTGCCCTCGACCCACTCCGGCTCGTCGCCGCCGACCTTGGCCTGGCCCATGTCGACGCTGAAGCGGTGCGACCGGTCGCCCGTGCGGGCCAGCGCGGTGACCGTGCGCACGCCTGCACCGGTGGCCACCCGCAGCACGGGCGGCGGAGCCGACCCGGACTGGAACACGGCCTGCGCGAGGCAGCGGAGGCCGTTGCCGCTCATCTCGGCGGACGAGCCGTCGGCGTTGCGCAGCTCCATCGTGACGTCGGCCCCGTCGGTGCCGGCGGTGACGCGGATGAGGCCGTCGGCGCCCACGCCCGTGCGCCGGTCGCAGAGCGCGACGACGTGCTCGGGTGCCACCGGGGTGGCGCCCGTGAGGTCGAGCAGCACGAGGAAGTCGTTGCCCAGGCCGTGGTGCTTGGTCAGCCGCATGTGGTGGTCAGCCTACGGCTGCCTGCAGCGCCTCCACGAGGCGGTTGGCGTCGGCCTCCTCGTCGGGGGCGGCGTCGAGCCAGGCGATGCGGGGGTCGCGGCGGAACCAGGCCCGTTGCCGGCGGGCGAAGCGCCGGGTGCGGCGCACCGCGAGGTCGACCGCGTCCTCGAGGGTGATCTCGCCGTCGAGGTGGGCGA
>DATFFY010000265.1:0-2369 GCA_035249805.1 Acidimicrobiales bacterium
GAGCCCGCCACCCCACCTCCCCCTCCGCCGGCGCGCGCCGAAGGTCCGCTCGAGCGCCGGGTGGCCGAGCGTGGCGGTCCGGCCATCGGGGACCTGGCCCAGCAGCTGGCCGCCACCCAGGCGCAGGTGGCGTCGATCAGCGCGCAGCTGACGACGCTGGCCCATCGCATCACGTACGACCTCGAGCGCGGCGCGCAGACCACCTCCGAGCGGATCCTGCGCGACCTCGAGCACCTGCCCGACCAGGTGAGCTTCCGCGTCGGCGCCCACCTCGGCCCCGCGGTCGACGACCTCACCGAGCAGGTCGAGACCGACGGCGAGCGGCTGCGGAAGCTCGTCGAGCAGGACTTCGCCGAGAAGCTCTCCGCGATCAGCGAGACGGTCGAGACCCTGCCGCTCGGCACGGCTGAGCTCCTCAACGGCCTCCAGACCGTCGCCGGTGATCTCGAGGACCGGATGACGCGCTTCTCCACTCGCGTGACCGATCAGGTCGCCGCGCTCGAGCGCTCCACCCACGCGGACCTCGCCGCGCTGCGCGAGCACGTGGACGAGCTGAAGGCCACCGCGCAGCCGAAGGTCGACACCGAGGCGCTCGAGCGCATGGCCGGGCAGGTCGAGCGGTTGACCGAGCGACCGTCGCCCACGAGCGAGGTCGTCGACGCCGTCGAGCTGCTGATCAGCGAGCACCTCGAGGTGCTGCGCGACAACGTCGAGACGCGCGTCGCCGCGCTGGCCCCCGTGCTGCACGACGAGCTCGAGGCGGTGCGGGCGGAGTCGCTGGCCAGCGTCACCGCCACCGAGGAGGCACTGGTCGAGCGGATCGAGACGCTCGAGGCCGGCGTCTCGGAGCGGGTCGAGGCCGCCCTGGGCGACCAGGTCGACGCCCTCGACGCCCTCGTCGGCGAGCGCCACGAGGTCCTCCTCAACGCGGTCACCGCCGCCGGCGAGGAGCGGGTCGAGGAGCTCGCCGTCACGCTGGCGGCCGTCGTCGACCGGCTCGAGGAGGTCATGGCCGCGGTCGTGGAGCTCCAGGAGGCGCAGGTCCAGGCCGACGGGGACCCGCTCGCCGCGGTCAACGAGGAGCTGAAGGCGCTCCGCCGCCGCATCAGCCTGCGGATGGAGGGGCCCGACGAGCCGCAGGGCCTCACCCCGGAGCAGCTCAAGGAGCTGGCCGCGCAGATCGCGCTCCACCTCTCCTGAATCTGCATGTCTTGACAGGCATATAACTGTTGAGGCATGTTGAGGCCATGGCCATGGCCTTCGACGTGCTCGCCGAACCGAACCGGCGCCGCATCCTGGATCTCCTGCGCGACGGGGAGCGGCCCGTCGGCGATCTGGTCGAGGGCCTGTCCGTCAGCCAGCCGGCCGTGTCGAAGCACCTCCGCGTGCTGCGCGACGCCGGCTTCGTCGAGGTGCGCTCCGAGGCGCAGCGTCGGCTCTACCGGCTGCGCCCCGAGCCGCTGCGGGAGATCGACGAGTGGCTCACGCCGTACCGCGTGATGTGGGCCCAGTCGCTCGACGCGCTCGCCGCCCACCTCGATGCCCACCCCGACCCGACGCCAGGAGGACCCTGATGCTCGGCACCCTCACCAGCCGACCCGACGGCCGATGGGAGCTGCGCTACGTGCGCACCCTCCCGCACCCCCCCGAGCGCGTGTGGAGCGCCCTCACCGAGGACGAGGAGCTCGCGGCCTGGTTCCCCTCGACGATCGAGGGCGAGCGGAAGGCCGGCGCCTCCCTCACCTTCCGCTTCGACGGCGAGGGTGCCGAGCCGCAGACCGGCGAGATGCTGGCCTGCGAACCACCCCGCCTGCTCGAGCTCACGTGGGGAGGGGACGTCCTGCGCTTCGAGCTGACGCCGGTCGACGGTGGCACCGAGCTGGTGCTGGTGGACACGTTCGACGAGCACGGCAAGGCGGCGCGGGACGGCGCCGGCTGGCACGAGTGCCTCGACCGGCTCCCCGCCGTGCTCGCCGGCGAGCCGCCGCCGTTGGACTGGGGCGTGCGCTGGAAGGAGGTGCACCCCCGGTACGTCGACGCATTCGGACCGGAGGCGTCCTCGATCGGGCCGCCCGAAGGACACGAGCCGGGTTAGCGGCGAGCGGCCGAAGGGTAGGGACTCGACCGGTCCCCCACCCGGAAGGAGCCGTCCATGGGCGTCATCCGCAAGACCGCATCCATCTCCACGCTCGGCCTGGTGAAGTTCCGCTCCAAGAAGGAGCGCCTCAAGCGAGCCGAGGCGGCCGAGCGGATCGCCAACGACGAGCTCGAGGCCGAGAAGGCCGCCCGCGCCGCAGCCGACGAGCGCGTGGCCGAAGCCGAGCGGCGAGCGAAGAAGGCCGAGCTCGCCGCCCTCCACGAGGCGAGGG
>DATFFY010000266.1:0-6161 GCA_035249805.1 Acidimicrobiales bacterium
CGACGGCTCGACCTGGTGGTCGATGCCCGTCCCGCGCACGACGAGGGTGTCGCTGTCGCCCCAGTGGACCTCGGCGGTGCCGCCGGGGCCGAGGTCGGGCACCGTCTGCGTGGCGCCGGTCCACGGATCGAACACGACCCAGGTGTTCGGGTCCTGCAAGCGGACCCCGGCGATCCGGCGGCCGTCGGGAGACCAGCGCAGCCAGGGTGGGGCCGGGTCCACGGGCGAGGGGCTGGTCGTGTGGATCACCCCCTGCGGGCCGACGAGGCTGGCGCCGGAGGGACCGACGAGCAGGATCTCGCCCGACGGGGACCACGTGGGCAGGGGGTTGTCGCCGGACTGGATGACGGTCGCCTCGCCGGTCGTGAGGTCGACGAGCGCCACGCCGTACGACGCGCCCCCGAAGGAGCTCGCCATCATGCGGCGGTCGGGGGACAGGCTGCCGACGCCGCGGATCTGGGTCTGCTGCTGGGTCTGGGGATCGGTGACGGTGGGCTGCGGGAACGACGATGTCGACCCGTCGAGGCCGAGGCGAAGGGCGGTCTGCTGGTGGTCCCGCACCACCACGAGCTGGCTCTCCGAGAGCCACTGGCGGTGGTCCGCGCTGCACTGGGCCTCGACCCGGCGCAGCCCCGCCCCATCGCGGCGCACGACCCAGACCCCGGGCTGGTCGACCCGCGCCGCCTGCACGGTCGGCGGGCTGGCCTTCGGCGCGGTGGTGGTCGCCGTCGGGGAGCGGCGGGAGGTGGACCCGGGCGCGGTGGCGCTTGCGCTCGTGGACGTGGCGGTGGTCGTCGTCGTGACGTCCGGTCGATCGCCGGCGGCCCGGCCGCGGTCGGGATCGTCCCCAGGGTCGGTCCGCACCGCCAGAGGCGTGTCCTCCTGGGGCGCGTCGGCGACAGCCGCCGCCGCGCCCGCCACGAGCAGGGCGGCGATCCAGGTGGCCAGCACGCGGTTCCGCACGTCCTGATCGTCCGCGTCCGTCCGCTTCGCGACAATGGGCCGAACGGCCCATCCGGGGGGGTGTGCAGTGCTGGAGATCGCCACGGGGGACGGGCTCGTCTTCACGGCCCGGGCGGCCGGACCGGAGGACGGGCGGCCGGTCCTGCTGCTGCACGGGTTCCCCCAGACGTCCCGGTGCTGGGCCGCGCAGCTCGACGCGCTGGCGGGCGCCGGCTTCCGGGCCCTGGCCTTCGACCAGCGGGGCTACTCGGCGGGCGCCCGGCCGGACGACGTCGCCGCCTACAAGCCGGCCGCGCTGGTCGCGGACGTGCTCGCGGTGGCCGACGCCTGCGGGATGGACCGGTTCGACCTCGTCGGTCACGACTTCGGCGGGATGGTCGCGTGGATGGTCGCCGGCCACCATCCGGACCGGGTCCGCACGCTCACGATCGCGTCGACGCCCCACCCCGCCGCGTTCAAGGCGAGCTACCAGGGCTCGTCCGACCAGAGCGAGCGGTCGGGGTACATGCGCTCCTTCCGCGCCGCCGGCCGGGGTGAGAGCGAGGCGCAGCTCCTCGCGGACGACGCGGCCGGGTTGCGCCTGGCCTACACCGGGCTCGATCCGGACGCGGTCGAGGAGTACCTCGCCGCGCTCTCAGCGCCGGGTGCGCTCGTGGCGGCGGTCGACTGGTATCGATCGATGTCGGGCGCCGCGAGCGCGGCGACCCCCCCGTCGCCGGTGCCCACGCTGTACGCGTGGAGCGACCAGGATCCGTCCCTCGGTCGCGACGCGGCGGAGGCCACCGCCGCCCTGGTCACGGGGCCCTACCGGTTCGAGGTGCTGGAGGGCGTCGGCCATTGGATCCCCGAGCTGGCGGCCGACCGGTTCACGCCGCTCCTCCTCGAGCACCTCCGGTCGCACTGACCAGCGGGCTCCGCCGGTGCGAGCATGGCCGCATGGCCAACACGACGAACCCCTGGCGCCGACACCCCGCCGTCCGCAAGGGCGACGAGCTCACCCGCGGCGAGCGGGCGGCGGACCACATGCGCAGGCTCATGGGCTCCTGGGGCTTCGTCTTCGGCGCCCTGCTGTTCCTCGCCGGTTGGATGCTCGGGAACCGCAACGTCGGCTTCGACCCGTACCCGTTCATCCTCCTGAACCTGATCCTGTCGTGCCTCGCCGCGCTGCAGGGCGCCATCCTCCTCATCGCCGCGAAGCGAGCCGACCAGATCTCGGCCGAGCTGGCGATGCACGACTACGAGACGAACGTCGAGGCCGACCAGATCATCAAGTCCGTGCACGAGCTCACCCAGCAGATCCACGCCTCCGTGGTGGCGAAGCCCCGCTAGCGGCGGTTGGCGAAGTACTTCTTGTAGGCCTCGGCGGACTCGCGCAGGGCCGGGTTCGCCGCGAACTTGGGCTGCATCTTCTCCCACGCCTGCTCCCGCTTGAACGGGATGAACTCGGTGGGGAAGTACGGGTGCTCGTGCGGCCGGTACTCCTTGAGCACCCGGCGGGCCACGGTGGCCTTGTGCACCTCGTCGACGCCGTCGGCGATGCCCATCGTGGGCGCGGCGGCGTACATGGCCTGGATGGGCGTGAGGTCGGTGGTGCCGAGCGAACCGAGGATGTGCAGCGCGTTGAACGACACCTCGCGCAGCACCTTCGCCATCGTGAACTTCACGGCGGCGATGTCGGTGCGGGCCTCCTGGGTCGACGTGTTGTCGATCTTCCAGGCGGCCTCGAGCACGAGCAGGCGCAGCATCTTGATCGCGGCGTAGGAGTCGGCGATCTTCTCCTGCACCATCTGGTGCTCGGCGATGATCTTGCCGTGCGACTCGCGGGACAGCGCTCGCTCGCACATGATGTCGAAGGCGAGCTTGCACTGTGCGATCGTGCGCATCGCGTGGTGGATGCGACCGCCGCCGAGGCGGCGCTGGGCCAGCACCTTGGCGCCGTCCTCGGGGCCCAGCAGGTGGTCGAGGGGCACGCGGACGTCCCGGTAGATGATGTGGTTGTGGTTCCGGGGCTCGGGCTGGATCTCGACGCCCGGCGTCTCCCGCGGCACGACGAACATGCCGTTCGTGCACATCACGAAGAGGATGTCGGCCACCCGACCGGCGGACGTGAACCACTTCTCGCCGTTGATGACCCACTCCTCGCCGTCCTTGACGGCATGGGTCCGGAACAGGTTCGGGTCCGACCCGCCCTGCGGCTCGGTCATCGAGTACGCCGAGAACATCTCCTGGTTCAGGAGCGGCTTCAGCCACCGCTCCTTCTGCTCCTCGGTGCCGTAGGCCGCGAGCATCTCCATGTTCCCGGTGTCCGGAGCGGCCGCGCCGAACATCTGCGGGGCGCTGGCGTAGCGGCCGATGATCTCGTTGAGCAGGCCGAGCTTGAGCTGGCCGAAGCCGGGGCCGCCCAGCTCCTCGTCGAGGAAGATCGCCCACAGGCCCTGGTCCTTGACCTGCTGCTGCAGGGCGCGGACGTGGGCCTTCACCACCGGGTCGGGGGACCGGACCGCGTACGGGAAGACGTAGTCGAGCGGCTCGACCTCCTCGCGGCAGAACTCGTCGACCCAGTCGAGCTTCTTCTGGAACTCAGGTTCGGTGGAGAAGTCCCACGCCATCAGATCCCCCCGGGGTGCGGTGGCTTGTCGGTCCGGTCTACTTGATGAGGGGGTCGCGAGGCAGGCCGAGGATCCGCTCGCCGATCTGGTTGCGCTTGATCTCCGACGTGCCCCCGGCGATCGACATGCCCCGGTGGATGAGCACCATGAAGTTGCTCATGCCGGCGGCGCCGTCCATGAAGGCGGCGTCGGTGCCGTGCAGGGCCGTCATGATGGCGACCGACTCGTGGCCGAGCTCGGAGATGATCAGCTTGGTCATCGCACCCTCCGGGCCCGGGCCCGCGCCCGACACGGCCCGGTTGGCGCTGCGCAGGTTGAGCAGGCTCATGGCCTGGCCACCGGCGATGTAGCGACCGACGCGCGCGGCGCCTCCGTTCAGGCGCTCCGGGTGGGCGTCGAAGGCCTCGATGACGAGGTGGGCCGGGGTCGTCATGCCCCCGCCCCCGCCGCCGCCGATGCTGACGCTCTCGTTGCCGAGCGTGGCGCGGGCGACCGTCCAGCCCCCGTCGACCGGTCCGACGACGTCATCGTCCGGGACGAACACGTCGTTGAAGAAGACCTCGTTGAACTCCGAGTTGCCGGTGGTCATCTTGAGCGGCCGGACCTCGACCCCGGGGGCGTGCATGTCGATCGCCATCATCGTGATGCCGTCGTGCTTAGGGACGTCCGGGTTGGTGCGGACCGTGGCGAAGCCCATGCCCGACACGTGGGCACCCGAGGTCCAGACCTTCTGGCCGTTCACGAGCCAGCCCCCGTCGACCCGGGTGGCCTTCGTCTTGATGCCGGCGGCGTCGGAGCCGGCGTCGGGCTCGCTGAACAGCTGGCACCACACGACCTCCTGGTCCAGCGCCGGCCGCACCCAGCGGTCGAGCTGGTCCTGGTTGCCGTACTGGATGATCGTGAGGATGTTCCAGGCCGTGATCCCGTACTGCGGGCGGGAGATGCCGGCGTCGGCGAACTCCTGCTCGATCACGAGCTGCTCGACGGCCCCGGCCTCGCGGCCGTACGGCTTCGGCCACTGGGGCATCACGTAGCCGGTCTCGATCAGCCGGGTGCGCTGCTGCTCGCTCGGCAGGTCCTTGATGCTCTGCGCGAACTCGCGCACCTCGCTGCGGATGGCCTCGGCCTCGGGGGGGAGCTCGATCGCCTTGGCTCGCTTCACCCCGTTGCGGGTGAGGTCGGTGAGGTCCTCGGCCGCGTCGTCCGAGCGCAGGAAGCTGAGCAGCGTGGTGGCCCGGCGCATGTACAGGTGCAGGTCGTGCTCCCAGGTGATGGCGATGCCGCCGTGCACCTGGGTGCTCAGGTTGGCGCACAGGTCCGCGGCCGGCGCGGCGAGGCTGCCGGCGACGGCGGCGGCGTAGGTGAGCTGCTCGCCGCCGGTGGCCGCGGCGCGGGCGGCGTCCCAGACCGCGGCGGTGGCCATCTCCGTCGCGACGCACATGTTGGCGCAGTGGTGCTTCACGCCCTGGTACATGGCGATCGGGCGGCCGAACTGGATGCGCTCCTTCGAGTAGGCCGCCGCCATCTCGGTGCACTCGCGGGCCATGCCGACGGCCTCCGCCGACAGCAGCACCCGGTAGAGGTCCGTCATCGCGCGGGTCGCGCCGGCAAGGACGGTCACCGGCGCCTGGTCGAGCGTCACGCGCGCCGAGCGGCGCGTCTGGTCGAGGTTCGTCGGGACCTCGACGCGCACCCCGTCACCCACCTCGACCACGGCGACGTCGTCGCCCACCGCGACGAGCAGCACGTGCGCGAGCCCACCGCCGAGCACGGCGCCGGCGCTGCCGGAGGCCGTTGCTCCGGAGATCGCGACGTCCCCGCCCAGCGCGACCGCGCCGAAGGTCGAGCCGTCGGCCATGCCGGGCAGCCAGCGGGCCCTCGTGGCGTCGTCGCCCGCCGCCGCGATCGTCGCGCTGGCGATCGCGGTGGGCACGAACGGGCCCGGGGCGACGACCCGCCCGAGCGCCTCGACGACGACGGCCAGCTCCTCGATGCCGTACCCGGAGCCACCGTGCTCCTCGGGCAGGTGGATCCCCTGCCACCCCAGCCCGGTCAGCGCCTTCCAGAACGGCGGCAGCTCCTCGGTGGGCGCCTCGAGCAGGGCGCGGGCCGCCCCGCGGGCGTCCTGCTTGGCCAGGAACTCGTTGGCCGTGTCCGACAGTGCGCGGTGGTCATCGGTGATCGCGATCGACATACCCGAGAGTATGGCGCGCCTCCGGATCAGCCGTCGAAGCGGACGACCACGACCGTCGCGTCGTCGGTGCAGCGGCCTCCGCAGTGGGACAGCACGTCGGCCAGCACGACCTCGACGATCTTCGCCGGGTGCTCCGTGCGGCAGTCGAGCAGGGCGGGGCCCAGGCCGTCGAGCTGCCACTGCCCGCCGGCGTCGTCCCGGGCCTCGACCACGCCGTCGGTGTAGGCGACGAGCAGGTCGCCGGGGCCGAGCGTGGTGCGGGCGGTGGGCCGCGGCCCGTCGGCCAGGCCGATGAGCGGGCCCGTGCGAGGGAGCTGCTCGACGGTGCCGCCGGCTCGCACGACGAGCGCGGGGTTGTGGCCCGCGCTGGCGTACCGGCAGCGGCCGGTGCGGGC
>DATFFY010000267.1:0-7906 GCA_035249805.1 Acidimicrobiales bacterium
CGCCTCCGGCCTGCTCGACCCGCCGCGGCGGGCCGACCGGCCCGCGCCCCCCGACGCCGTCGATGCCGCCGTGGACGTCCGCCTCGACCGGGTCCTCGACGAGGTCCGCGGCGCATGACCCCTCCCGACGATTTCTGGCCCGGCGAGGCCACACCATGGTGTGGCGAGCCCGGGCCAGAACTCGTGCGATGACGCTGTACGTCGACACCTCGGCCCTCGTGCGCCGGTACCTGCACGACCGGCACCGACCGCTCGTGCTGGACGCCATGGCGGGAGAGGACGCGTGGGCGGCGTCGAGCCTCGTGCGCACGGAGGCGCAGGTCGCCCTCCACCGGGCCTCCGTTTCGGCTCGCCAGCAGCGGGTGCTGTGGCGCGAGCTGCGGGACGAGTGGGAGGCGTTCTGGGTGGTGCCGCTCGACGAGCGGTGCATGGCCCGCGCCGTCGAGGTGGGCGCAACCTACGGCGTGCGCATCGTCGACGCCGTGCACCTGGCGGCCGCGGACCGCCTGCCCCGCCCCGTCCGCTACCTCACGTTCGACCGCCGCCAGATCCCGGCGGCCGCTGCCCTCGGCTTCGAGGTGCTCAGCCCGATGGCGGCGAGTGAATAGGTCCGACATACCGGACATGTTCACTCAGCCGCGGCGCAGCCGGACCTATTCACTCGCGTTCATCGCACCGGCGCGGGCGACCAGGCCGTTGAGGACGGCCGCCGCCTCGTCGGCGTCGTCGACGCTCACGAAGAAGCGCTGGCCACCGACGAGCTGGAGCCGCAGGCCCGGACCCGATCGAACCACCCACGCAGCTCGCCGGAACAGGCGCAGGCTCCCTCGATAGCCCCAGCCACCCCACGTCGTCGGGCCGAGGTGGGTGGGCTCCGCCTCCTCCACGAGGCCGAGTGGGAGACGGATCCGCGGCCAGCCGAACGGGCCCGACCGCACACCGACGCCGCGCTCGTCGATCGTGACGACCACCGAGGCGAAGCTGACGAGGAGGAGGCCGATCCCGAAGACCAGGGCACCGACCCACACCTGCTCCACCAGCGCGATGAGGACACCAAGTGTGATGTTGGCCGCGCCGGCGACTGCGAAGCCCACGCTCGTCGTGTGCCCGAACCAGGCCGGACGCTCGTCGGGACCGAACGCGATGGCGCGGTTGGGGTACGCGGGACGGGGCGGGGCGATCCGCCGGGCCATGAGGACGACGGGGATCGTCCACCCGATGGCGCCCCCGAGCGCACCGGCGATCGCGCCGTTCCCGAGCGTGACGTCGTGCCAGTCGACGTGATGTCGGTTGGCCAGCGACACGAACACCCACAGGGAACCGGTGAGGAAGCCCACGAAGGCCGCGGTCGCCGCGAGGATCGGGGCGTCGGGCCTCGGCTTGCGGCCGATGCGCACGAGCAGCCCGGCGCACAGGACCGCGATGATCAGCTGCACCACGAGCCAGCTGGCCCGATGCGTCGACGCGGTGGCGTGGCCGTCCGGGTGGAACCGGGTCGCCACCGGGTCCGGGAGGTCGCCGTAGGTGACCAGCGCGGTGACGACGACGATGCCGACCATCACGACGGGCATGACGCCGAAGACCACCCGGCGCTGCCACCTGTCCATCTCGAGCTCCATCACGCCACCTCCTCGAGGAGCTTGCGCAGCTCCGCCCTGCTCAACCCCTGCTTGGTGGCCTCGGCCGAGAGCTCGCGGGCGAGCTCCAGCAGCCGGGCCCGAGCGTCCACCGCGGCCCGTACGATCACGCCGCGCCGGCGCCGCATGTCGACCAGGCCCTCGTCGCGGAGGGCCCCGTAGGCCCGCAGGACCGTGTGCATGTTCACTCCCAGCGCCTCGGCGAGCTCGCGGGCCGGCGGTAGCCGATCGCCCTCGGCGACGCGGCCCGTGGCGATGGCGCCTCGGACCTGCGCCGCGATCTGGGCGAAGAGCGGCTCGGTGGAGCCGGCGTCGACCTTGATCAACATTGTTCTAGTTGTATGCGAACAAACAAGCAGCCGTCAAGGTGTTCAGGCGACCGTGCCGGCGCTGGCCATCCAGGCGTCGCCCCGGACCCGCAGGTGGTTCTTGAGGGCCCGCACCGAGACCCACACGAGCATCCCCATCCACACCCCGGCGAGGCCGAGGCCCGGCCACACCATCACCGCGACGAAGACCGGGAGGCTGGCGAGGAACGCGAGCGTCGTCGACCAGCGCAGGTCGCGGAAGTCGTTGCCACCCATGAGCACGCCGTCGAGCACGAAGGTGTGGGCGGCGGGGACCTGCAGCAGCCCGAGCATGACGATCGCGACGGTCGCGGGCCCGTGCACGTCCCCGTCGCCGGTGAACAGGTGCGGCAGGAGCGGAGCGGCGGCGACCGTCGCCACGGTGAGCAGGATCCCCGAGCGCCACCCCCACCCGTAGAGGTGGTCCACGACCTCGCGCACCTCCTCGGGCCGCTCGGCGCCGAGCGCGTGGCCGACGAGGGACTGGCCCGCGACCTTGAACATGTCGACGCCGACGGCCAGCAGGATGAACAGCTGCGCGGCGATCTGGTGGCCGGCCAGCTCGTCGGTGCCGACCCGGCTCGCCGCCGCGGTCGCCACGGCCAGCGCGGCGAGGAGGAAGCCGGTGCGCTGCACGATGTGCCCACCGACCTTCACCAGCGCCCACATCACCTGCGGGACCACGCGCAGCGCGTGCAGGCCGTCGGCCCGCAGCCTCGGCACCACGATGGCGAGCAGCACGCCGGCGCTCACCGCCTGCGCGAGGACCGTGCCGAGCGCGCTGCCCTCGACGCCCCAGTCGAGCCCGAACACCAGCAGCAGCTCGACGACGAGGTTGAGCGAGGTCGACCCGGCCAGGACGAGGAACGGGCGGCGCGTGTCGGGCAGCCCGTAGAGGTAGCCGATGCAGGCGATCGTCACGAGCTGGAAGGGGATCCCGAGCGCGCTGATGCCGAGGTAGGCGACGCCCTCGTCGACGACCGCGGCGTCGTGCCCGAGCAGGTCGACCAACGGCCGGGCCGTGAGCGCGATGCCCGCCGCGACAACGAGCCCCACGCCGCCGGCCAGCCAGAGCGCCTGCAGCGCGTCGGTGGCGCCCCCCGCGAGGTCGCCGCGGCCTCGTCGGACGGCCACGCGCACCGTCGTGCCGTAGGACAGGAAGTTGAAGACCAGGACGAGCGTGTTGAGCACCGTCGAGGCCAGGGCCAGGCCGCCGAGCTCGTCGGTGCCCAGGCGCCCGACGACCGCGGTGTCCGTGAGGACGTAGATCGGCTCGACGAGCAGCGACCCCAGCGCCGGCACCGCGATCGCCAGGATGCGCCGGTCGAGGGCATCCAGGGAGAGGAGCCGAGCCGGGAGGCGAGGCGACCCAGAAGCACCGTCGCATCTCTTGGCTTCCTGCCGCGCGGAGGCACGGTTCGCAGTACGCCGTATGCGCATAACCTCGTCAGCATGGCCGACACGCTCATCTGGGATGGGACCGGGATCGAGATCCACAAGGTGGTGGTGGGCCCGGTCGACAACAACGTGTACGTGCTCCGGTGCACGGAGACCGGCGACGCCGTGCTCCTCGACGCCGCCAACGAGCACGAGCGCCTCCTCGAGCTGTGCCGGACGCTCGGGGTCCAGCGCGTCCTCGAGACCCACGGCCACTGGGACCACATCCAGGCCGTGCCGGAGCTCCGCGACGCGGGGTACTCGGTGAGCGTCACGCAGGAGGACGCCGGGATGCTGCCCAGCTACGACGAGCTGATGGAGGACGACAGCGTGATCGAGGTGGGCCGCCTGCGCCTCCGCACGATCCTCAACCCCGGCCACACGCCGGGCTCGATGTCGTTCCTCGTGGAGGGCCACCCCGTCGTGTTCAGCGGCGACACGCTGTTCCCGGGCGGCCCGGGTGCCACGCACTTCGAAGGGGGCGACTTCCCCACGATCATCGAGTCGATCGAGCGGAAGCTCTTCACCCTGCCGGCCGACACGCTCGTGCTCCCGGGCCACGGCGACAGCACCACGATCGGCACGGAGCGCCCCCACCTCCAGGAGTGGGTCGACCGGGGCTGGTGACCACCGAGGGGGCGCTGCCCTACCACCTGCGGCCGGACGACCCCACCCCCGTCCACACCGAGGACCTCCCGCCGACGCCGTTGCGGGACCGGGCGATCCCCGCCACCGCCTGGGTCGAGGCACCCGCCGCCCTCCTCGAGCTGGGCGAGGACCTGCCGAACCGTCCCGTCGCGACCTACAAGCGGAGGATCGGGCCCTGGCTGCTGTGGCGGGCGGGCCCGGCGACCAAGGCCGCCGCCCGGTACTGGGCGGCCCGCGCCGACGACCTCGCGGACGCCTGGACCTTCACCCTCCGCCCGGACGGCACGGGCACCGGGAGGGGCCCGTCCGGGCGCACCCACGACCGCTTCCGGTCGTGGAAGGAGGACCTCCGCGACGCCCCCTGACCAGGGCCGGAGGCTTTTCCACTATCGAGATAGTGCTAATACACTGATGGGCATGTCGGCCGCCCCCCTCTTCGAGATCGACGGCCTCCGAGCGCGCCCCGCCGGCGTCCCGGGCGCCCCCGACATCCTCCAGGGCGTCGACCTCACGGTCGGTCGGGGCGAGGTCCACGCCCTGATGGGGCCCAACGGCTCGGGCAAGTCCACGCTCGCCACCACGCTCCTCGCCTCCCCCGAGTACGAGGTCACCGGCGGCAGCATCCGCTTCAAGGGCGACGACATCACCGACTGGGACACGGAGATCCGCGGCAAGGCCGGGATCTTCCTCGCCTTCCAGTACCCGCAGCAGGTGCAGGGCGTGTCCGTCATCAACTTCCTGCGCCAGGCCCTGTCCGCCCGGAAGGGCATCGACCTCTCCGTGCTCGAGCTGCGGCTGACGATCATGGAGTGGATGGAGCGGCTGGACATGGACCCCTCCTTCGCCGACCGCTTCCTCAACGAGGGCTTCTCGGGCGGCGAGAAGAAGCGCAACGAGATCCTCCAGATGGCGATCCTCGAGCCCGAGGTCGCGGTCTTGGACGAGACGGACTCGGGCCTCGACATCGACGCGCTGAAGGTGGTCGCCCAAGGCGTGCAGGAGGTGCGGCGGGACCGTCCGGAGCTCGGCATCCTCGCGATCACGCACTACCAGCGCCTGCTCGACCACCTGCAGCCCGACGTGATCCACATCCTGGTGGACGGGCGCATCGTGCAGACCGGCGGCCCCGAGCTGGCCGAGATCCTCGAGCGCGAGGGCTACGAGGCGTTCCGATGACCTCCCTCGACGTCGCCCGCATCAAGAAGGACTTCCCGATCCTCGACCGCGAGGTCCACGGCGGCCGGCTCGTGTACCTCGACTCGGCCAACACGTCGCAGAAGCCGCGCCCGGTGCTCGACGCGATCGAGCGGTACTACGAGCACTCCAACGCGAACGTGCACCGCGGCACGTACCTCATCGCCGAGGAGGCCACCGCCGCGCTCGAGGGGGCGCGGGCCAAGATCGCGAGGTTCATCGGTGCGGGCAAGGCGCGCGAGGTCGTCTTCACCAAGAACGCCACCGAGGCCCTCAACCTCGTCGCCAAGGCGTGGGGCCGCTCCCACCTCCGGGCGGGCGACGCGGTCGTGCTCACCGAGCTCGAGCACCACGCCAACATCGTCCCGTGGCACCAGCTCGTGGAGGAGATCGGGATCGAGCTGCGCTGGATCCCGGTGCGGCCCGACGGCCATCTCGACCTCAGCGACCTCGACCGCCTCGTGGACGGCGCCAGCGTCGTCTCGTTCGCGGCGATGTCGAACGTCCTCGGCACCATGCTCCCGATCGACCGCCTCGTGACGGCGGCCCACGGCGCCGGTGCGATCGCCGTCGTCGACGCCAGCCAGCACGTCCCGCACCTCCCCACCGACGTCGCGGCCTGGGGCGCCGACTTCGTGGCGTTCACCGGCCACAAGATGTGCGGCCCCACCGGCATCGGCGTGCTCTGGGGGACCGAGGAGATCCTCGACGCCACGCCCCCGTTCCTCACCGGCGGCGAGATGATCCTGAACGTCACGAAGGAGGGCTTCACGCCCAACGAGCTGCCGTGGAAGTTCGAGGCGGGCACGCCCCCGATCGCGGAGGCCGTGGGCCTCGGCGCCGCCGTGGACTACCTGACGGGGCTCGGGATGGAAGCGGTCCGGGAGCACGAGGTCGCCCTCACCGGGTACGCGCTCCGCACCCTCCACGAGCGCTTCGGCGACGACCTCACGATCCACGGCCCGGCCGAGCCCGCCGAGCGGGGCGGCGTCCTCTCGTTCTCGTACAAGGACCTCCACCCGCACGACCTCACCCAGGTGTTCGACCAGCACGGCGTCTGCGTGCGGGCCGGCCACCACTGCGCCAAGGTCCTCATGCGCCAGCTGGGCGTCGCAGCCACCGCGCGCGCCTCGCTCTACGTCTACAACGACGAGGCCGACGTCGACGCCCTGGCCGACGCCGTCGCCGACGCCGCCTCGTTCTTCGCCGTGTAAGTCCGCCGATAGGATCGCGATCCGCATGCCCGGCCTCGAAGACCTCTACCGAGAGATCATCCTCGACCACTACCGCTCCCCGCGGAACCGGGGCGAGCTGGCGACGCCGCCCGCGGTGCGCGTCGAGGGCTTCAACCCGTTGTGCGGCGACGAGATCGTGATCTACGCCGACCTGCAGGACGGCGTGCTCCAGGACATCCGCATCGGCGGCCAGGGCTGCTCCATCAGCCAGTCGTCGGCCTCGATGATGTCGGCGGCCGTGAAGGGCAAGCCCGTCGCCGAGGTCGAGGCGCTCACGCGGGCCTTCAAGGCGATGATGTCGATCCACGAGCAGACCCTCGACGGCGAGGAGGCAGAGCTGCCGACCGTCGACGAGGACGTGAAGCTCGGCGACCTCGAGGCGCTCCGGGGCGTCGTGAAGTTCCCGGTCCGCATCAAGTGCGCCACCCTGTCCTGGAACACGCTGCTCCAGGCCGTCGAGGAGAGCGGGGCCTAGCCCTTCGCGGCACGGGCGGCAGCGTCCACCGCAGCCGCCAGCTCGAAGCAGCGGTCGGTGAGCCCACCGGCGGCGTGGTTGGTGATGTCGATCACCACCTTGTTCCACGAGTTGGACCAGTCGGGGTGGTGGTCGAGCTTCTCGGCCGCCAGCGCCACCTCGGTCATGAAGCCGAACGCCTGGGCGAAACCCGGGAAGGCGAGCTCGCGGTGCAGCTTGCCGTCCACGACCGCCCAACCGGGCCGGTCGGCGAGGCGGGTGTCCACCTCCTCGGGCGCCAGGACGTCGTCAGGCACGGCGCCACTGTGCCATGGTCCTGCCCATGCGCATCGGGCTCAACGGGGGCGGGGCCACCGTCACGCGGATGATCGAGCAGGCCAAGCGGGCCGAGGACGAGGGGTTCACCACCCTCTGGTACCCCAGTGCGGTCGCCGGCGATCCCCTCGTGGCGATGTCCATCGCCGGGCACGGCACCACGACGCTCGAGCTCGGGACGGCCGTGCTGCAGACCTACACCTGCCACCCGACGCTGCAAGCGACCCGCGCCGCGGCGGCCGCGGTCGCCATGGGCCGGCCCGGGCTCACGCTCGGCCTCGGTCCGTCGCACCAACCCGTCGTCGAGCTGATGCAGGGCATGGACTACTCCCACGCCGGCCGGCACACCGAGGAGTACGTGCAGATCGTCACCGGCATCCTCCGCGGCGAGCAGGTGGCGTTCCACGGCGAGGACTTCCGCGTGGACGTGCAGCCGTACCCGCTGCCCGACGGCTTCACCGTGCCGGTGCTCGTCGCCGCGCTGGGTCCGCGGCTGCTCCGCGTGGCCGGCCAGCACACCGACGGGACGATCACCTGGATGGCGAACGCGCAGGCCGTCGCCTCCCACGTCGCGCCGCGCATCCGAGCCGCGACCGAGGCGGCCGGCCGCCCGGCCCC
>DATFFY010000268.1:0-2044 GCA_035249805.1 Acidimicrobiales bacterium
CTCACGAGCTGGTCGCGCACCTGCTGCGGGGTCGCGGCGGTCGTCTCGAGGTGGAGCGCGGCGGCGCCGGCCACGTGCGGCGTCGCCATCGACGTGCCGCTCATGGTGTTGGTGGCCGTGTCGCTCGTGCGCCACGACGACTGGACGCTGGAGCCGGGAGCGAACAGGTCGAGGCAGGTGCCGACGTTCGCGTACGACGCCCGCGCGTCGCTCGAGGTGGTGGCGCTCACGGTGATGGCCGCGGGCACCCGCGCCGGCGATCGGTTGCAGGCGTTCCCGCCGTAGTCGTTGCCCGCGGCGACGGCGTAGGCGATGCCGTCGGCGATGGAGCCGTTCACCGCCGTGTCGATCGCGCTCGAGGCCCCACCGGTGAGGCTCATGTTGGCGACCGCGCGCTCGCCGGCCTGGTGGTTGCCCGTCACCCAGTCGATGCCGGCGATCACCTGCGAGTTGGAGCCGCTGCCTTGGCAGTTGAGCACCCGCACCGCCACCAGCGTCACGCCCTTCGCCACGCCGTAGGTCGAGCCGCCGACCGTCCCGGCGACGTGGGTGCCGTGGCCGTTGCAGTCGTCGGCCGTCCCGCCGTCGATCGCGTCGTACCCGTTGATCGCCCGACCGCTGTACTGGCTGTGGCTGAGCCGCATGCCCGTGTCGATGATGTACGCCTTCACCCCGGCACCGGTGGAGTCGTAGTGGTAGCTGCCGTTGAGGGGGCGGGTGCCCTGGTCGATGCGGTCGAGCCCCCACGGCGGGCTGGCCTGGTCGCCCGTGGTCGAGGCGAGCTGGTCGGGCTCGATGTAGGCGACGTTGGGGTTGCGCCGCAGCGCGTCGACCGCCTGCGGGGGGAGGTGGGCGGCGAAGCCGTTGAGCGCGGCGGTGTACTCGTAGCGCACCTCGCCGCCCTTGGCGCGGGCCTCGGCCGAGGCCGACCTCCGCTCGTTCGGACCTCGGCCGGGCTTCAGGACGACGATGTACTCGTCGGGGATGGTCCGGCCCGCCTCCGCGGCCACGGCCGGCGCGGGATCCTCCGCGCCGGCCGAGGTGGCGGGGAGGACCGTGGTGCCGAGCACCGCCGCCCCTGCGACGAGGACTGCCAGGGCCCGCGCGGCCCGACCTCTACGTGCATCCATCGACTGCCTCGATCTTCCGTGACGCCCCAGTCGGAGTCTGCGAGCGTAGCAACGGCCCCGCGCGCCGCCTAGGCCTCAGGCCTCGTCGTCCGGGGTCAGGTGGGACAGGAACTCCGCGGACCAGGCCAAGAGGTCGGGGGGGACGGTGGAGCCGGCCTCGTCGATGACCTCGGGCCAGTGGGCGGCCACGTCCTCGACCGTGGGGGCGGGGCCGTCGTGCAGGTAGCCCGGCGTGGCCCCGATGAAGAGCCGGGCGAAGCGGCCCCCGCCCGCGGTGAGGACCTCGCCGGTCACGGGGCAGTCCTCGTGGGCCAGGTAGGCGACCATCGGGGCGACCTGCTCCGGCGGCAGGTCGGGGCCGCCCTCGCCCGCCATGCGGGTGGAGGCGGCCGGCGCGATGCAGTTCACGCGGACACCGTGCTTGCGCCCGGCGAGGGCGAGGCTGCGGGCCAGGCCGAGCACGCCGCCCTTGGCGATCCCGTAGGCGGTGTTGCCGGGCAGGCCGAGCAGGCCGGTGGACGTCGTCAGCACGATGCGGCCGTAGCCCTGGTCGACCAGGTGGGGCCACGCCGCCCTCGTGACGAGGAACGCGCCGGCCACGTGCACGGCCAGGTGGCGGTCGAGGTCGTCCGTCGACACGTCCGGGAACCTCGCCCAGCGGATGATGCCGGCGTTGCTGACGACGACGTCGATGCGGCCCAGCTGCTCGAGCGCGGTGGTCACGAGCGCCCGCGCGCCGGACTCGGTGGCGACGTCGCTGGTGTCGGCCACCGCGCGGCCTCCGGCCGCCGTGATCTCGTCGACGACCTCCTGCGCCGGCCGGGCGTCGGCCCCGTCGCCCTCCATCGACGCGCCGAGGTCGTTGACGACGACGCTCGCGCCCCGTGCGGCGAGGAGGTGCGTGTAGGCGCGCC
>DATFFY010000269.1:0-9543 GCA_035249805.1 Acidimicrobiales bacterium
CCAGCTCGCGCAGCTGCGCGAGAGCGCGGGCCCGACCGGTGAGGAACGTGCGGTGCTGCGGCCCGTGCTGCCCGCCCAGGAGCCGGAGCCCCTCGCCGTAGAGCCGCTCGGACACCATCGACAGCTCGGCCTGGTCGGCCCGGCTGGCCGCCCGCTCGAGCCAGTGCAGGGCGCGCTCGGTGACGTCGACGCTCTGGTCGTCGAGGGCGCCGAGCTCGCCCACCAGCTCGGCCGCCCGGACGTAGTGGTGCGTGATGCGGTCGAGCACCGCGTCGTGCTCGGTGTTCTCGTGCTCCTCCATCCAGGAGGCGATGCCGGTGTGGGCCTTGGCCCGGTCGGCCTTCGTCAACGTGGAGTACGCGACCTCGCGGACCATGTCCGAGCGGAACGTCCACTTCTCGGCCGCGCCCGTGCCGCTCAGCACGAGGAGCTCCTTCGCCTCGAGCGACTCCAGCACGGGCCGCACCTCGTCGATGCCGAGGTGCTTGTGCGCGAACACCTCGATCGCCCGCACGGGGCCGCGCCGGCCGAGGACGGCGCAGTCGTCCAGGACGCGTCGCTCCTCCGGTGTGAGGCCGTCCAGCCGGGCGGCGACGAGCCCGCGGAGCGTGTCGGGCAGCTCGGTGACCTCGGACCGCCCGCCCACGACACCGGCCTCGCCGAGGAGGGTGACGAGCTCCTCGAGGAAGAACGGGTTGCCGCCGCTGCGCTCGAGCAGCGCGGCCGCGAGCGAGACGTCGAGCTCCTGTCCCGCCAGCTCGCACAGCAGCGCCGCCGACGCCTCGGCGGTGAGCGCGTCGAGCGTGAGGACCACCAGGTTGTGACGGCCGTGGGGCGGGTGCCAGCGCTCCTCGATGGCGCGGCGGGCGGTGGCCAGGACGACGAAGCGCCGCGTGCACAGGCGCTCGAGCAGCGTGTCGACGAGCCCGAGCACCACGTCGTCGGCCCAGTGCAGGTCCGACAGCACCACGATGACCGGTCGCTGGATGGCGAACTGCTCGGCGAAGGTCACGACCGCGTCGGTGGCCTCCTCGCGGGCACGGGTGGCGTCGATGCCGCGGAGCTCGGACTCGAAGCCCATCAGGAAGAGCAGGCCCTGGAGCACCCGGTCGCGCTCGGCCGGCGGCGCGTCGCCGAGTGCGGTCTCCACCGCCCGCGTGGCGAGGTCGATGGCGGTCTCGGGCGGGTCGCTCGACCGGATGCCGCACCCGTGGCGCAGGGCGTCGGCGACGGGCCACCACACGTTGGCCTCGCCGTAGGGCACGCACCGCCCCTCGAGGACGAGCGCGTTGTGCTCGCACTCGGCCACCTCGGCCAGCTCCTCGGCCAGGCGGGACTTGCCCACGCCCGCCTCCCCGAGCACGAGCAGCAGCCCGGCCCGGGAGTTGAGCACCGCGTTGTCCACCGAGTGGCGCAGCAGGCCGAGCTCGGCGTCGCGGCCGACGAGCGCGGCCCGGTTGCGCTCCGGTCGGTACCCGGGCGGGAGCACGGCGTCGATGGCCCGCCAGACGGGCACCCGCTCCTCGCGGCCCCTGGCGTCGATCGGCTCGAGCGCCTCGTACGACACGACCCGCTGGGTCGCCGCGTAGGTGGCGGGGCCGACGAGGACCTGGCCGGGCGGCGTGGACTGCTGGAGGCGGTTGGCCGTGTTCACCACGTCGCCCATCGCGGTGTAGTCGCCGCCGGCTCGGAGCGCACCGACGAGCACCTCGCCGGTGTTCACGCCGATGCGCATCTTGATGTCGACGCCGATGTCCTCGCAGGCGGCGGCGAGGGTGTCCTGCATGCGCAGCGCGGCCCGCACGGCCCGCTCGGCGTCGTCCTCGTGGGCCACGGGGGCACCGAAGAGGGCGACGATGGCGTCGCCGATGATCTTGTCGACGCGGCCCCCGAAGGCATCGATGTCGGCGACCAGCCGCTCGAAGCAGCCGTCGATCATGTTCTTGACCTGCTCGGGGTCGCGGGTCTCCGAGAGGGTCGTGTACCCGACCAGGTCGGCGAACAGGACCGTCACGACCCGGCGCTCGTCCCCGCGCAGTCGCAGGTCCTGCCCGCACTCGGCGCAGAACCTTGCGCCCGGCGGCACCTCCGCGCGGCAGCTGGGGCAGGTCACCGCGCCCGAATCTACAGCGGCGGTGTGACGCATCCTCAGTCCACGACGGCGAGTCGTGGGCCGCGGAGGCCCACGCCTAGGCTGATCCGCCGTGACCGTGGCCGCTCCCCCCTCCTCGGCCCCGCCCGCGGCGGCCGCCCGGGCCGTGGATGTCGTGAAGGTCTACGGCCACGGCGACACGGCCGTGCGGGCCCTCGACCGGGTCTCGGTGAACTTCCAGGCCGGCCGGTTCACGGCGATCATGGGCCCCTCCGGGTCGGGGAAGTCCACCCTCATGCACTGCGTGGCCGGGCTCGACGGGGTCACCTCGGGCCACGTCTACATCGACGGCACCGACCTCACGAGCCTCGACGACAAGGCCCTCACACAGGTCAGACGGGAGCAGGTCGGCTTCGTCTTCCAGGCCTTCAACCTGATCCCCACCCTCAACGCGCTCGAGAACATCACGCTGCCCCTCGACCTGGCCGGCCGGGAGTACGACGACGAGTGGATCGGCTCGGTCGTGAAGACGGTGCGCCTCATGGACCGGCTGGAGCACCGGCCCTCGGAGCTGTCCGGCGGCCAGCAGCAGCGCGTGGCGGTGGCCCGAGCCCTGGCCGGCAGGCCGAAGATCATCTTCGCCGACGAGCCGACCGGGAACCTCGACTCGAGGGCCGGCACCGAGATCCTCACGTTCATGCGCCAGGCCGTGATCGACCTCCAGCAGACGATCGTGATGGTCACCCACGACCCGGTGGCCGCGTCGTACGCGAACCGGGTGCTGTTCCTGTCCGACGGCAAGATCGTGAGCCAGCTGTTCGAGCCGTCGGCCGCCCGGATCATCGACCACATGAAGTCCTTCGGGGAGCACTAGAGGTGCGAAGGGTCACGCTGCGCTCGCTGTGGGCGCACAAGCGTCGCCTGGTCTCGACGGTGCTCGCGGTGGTGCTCGGCGTCGCCTTCATGTCGGGCACGTTCATCCTCTCGACCACCCTGGACCAGTCCTTCGACGACCTGTTCAGCGAGGTGGTGGAGGAGGTCGACGCGCTCGTCCAGGGCGAGGTGCTGTTCTCCGACCTCCTGGCCGGCGACCAGCGGGCCGACATCCCCGAGACCCTCGTGGCGAAGGTGCGCGACGTGCGGGGCGTGGCCGCGGCGGAGGGCCGGGTGTCCACCGACGGGGGCTTCAGCGTGAACCGCGTCATCGGCGCGGACGGGGAGCCGATCGGTGGGTCGCAGGGCTCGACCAGCTTCGAGAGCTGGCTCCAGGACGACTCGCTCAACGCCTTCGAGCTCAGCCAGGGCCGGGCGCCCGAGGCCGACGACGAGCTGGTGCTGAACCTGGCCGCCGCCGAGGAGGGCGGCCTCGAGGTGGGCGACCAGGTCGACGCGGTCAGCTCGCTGGGCCGCAGCACCTACGAGCTCGTGGGCACGTTCTCCCTCGGCGCGGCGAAGAGCGCCGGCGGCACGATCACCGTGGGGTTCACGCTGCCGGAGGCGCAGCGCCTCGCGGGGTTGGAGGGCAAGATCACGAGCGTCTTCGTGAAGGCCGCGGACGGGCTGTCGGAGGAGGAGCTGGTCGAGCGCCTCGCCCCGGCGGTCGGCGGTCAGGCCGAGGTCGTCACGGGCGAGCAGGCCGTCGCCCAGCTCTCGGAGGAGAGCCAGACGAACCTCGGCTTCCTCGAGATCGCGCTCACGGTGTTCGGCGCCATCGCCCTGCTCGTCGGCATCTTCGTGATCTCCAACACGTTCTCGATCCTGGTGGCCCAGCGCACCAAGGAGCTCGCGCTGCTGCGGGCGCTCGGGGCCAGCCGCACGCAGGTGCTGGGCTCGGTCCTCCTCGAGGCGGGCGTCGTGGGCCTCGTGGCCGCCGTGCTCGGCGTCGGGGCCGGCTTGGGGCTGGCCCGGATGGTGATGGCGTCGCTCGACAGCTTCGGCTTCCAGATCCCGAACGCCACGATCGTGGTCCGCCCCACCGCGATCCTCGTGTCCCTCCTCATCGGCACCTCGGTCACCCTGCTGGCCTCGCTCCTGCCCGCCATCCGGGCCACCCGCGTCCCGCCCCTGGCCGCGCTGCGGGACGTGGCCGTCGACCGGTCCAACCTGTCCCGGACCCGGATCGTGGCCGGGATCGTCGGCCTCGCCCTGGGGGCCTGGGCGCTCGGCGCGGCCTGGCGCGAGGACGGCAACACGGAGGCCCTGCCGGTCGTGGGCGCCGGCGGCGGGATCGTGGTGGTGGGCTTCCTCGTGGTCGGCCCGGTGCTGGCGGGTCGCACGGTGCGCTTCCTCGGCCTGCCCCTGCCTCGCTTCAAGGGCGTGACCGGCCGCCTCGCCACCGAGAACGCCGCCCGCAGCCCACGCCGCACGTCGGCCACCGCGTCCGCCGTGGTCATCGGCGTGGCCCTCGTCGTGTTCATCACCGTGTTCGCCGCGTCGGCCACCCGGTCGGTCAGCGACGAGGTCAACCGGGGGTTCAAGGCGGACTTCGTCGTCAGCGGCAAGTCCGAGCAGCTCACCGCCCCGGTCACACCCCTCCCCCTCACCGTCGCCGACACCGTGCGCGAGATCGAGGGCGTCGACGTCGTCAGCGCCCTGGGCTTCGGCAGCGTCGGGATCTTCTACCCGGACGGCCGGACGGCCACGCACTTCGCCACCGCCCTCGAGCCGCGCGGGATCCTCCAGGTGTTCGAGCCCCGGATGGCGGAGGGCGACGTGGCCAGCCTGCAGGACGACGAGGTCATCCTCGACAAGGCCATCGTCGAGGACCACGACATCCAGCTCGGCGACGTCATCACCATCACCGCCGAGGGCGGCCTGTCGGCCGAGCTCACCGTGGCCGGCGTCGGCGACGACCCCAACCTCATCGGCTTCCTGGCCCTCACCCGCGACGCCTTCCGGCAGATCGACCCCGGGCTCGTCGACGTGCAGGTGGCGGGCACGATCGAGCCCGGGCAGGACCTCGACACGGTCCTCGAGCGCCTCCGGGTGCAGCTCGACGACGAGGTGCCGCCCCTCGAGGTGCTCGACCGAGAGGGCTTCATCGGCAACCTCGTCGACCAGATCACGTCGTACATCACGCTGATCTACGCCCTGCTCGTGCTGTCGATCATCACCGCGCTCGTCGGCATCGCGAACACGCTGTCCCTGTCGATCACCGAGCGGACCCGCGAGCTCGGCCTGCTGCGGGCCGTCGGCATGGACCGCTCCGGCGTCCGCTCCACCGTGCGGTGGGAGGCCTCGCTGATCTCGGCCCTCGGCGCCCTGGTCGGGGTGTCGCTCGGGATGGTGCTGAGCGTCGCGCTCGTGAAGGCGATGCAGGGCTTCGGCCTCGCGTCGTTCGCGTTCCCCGGGTCCGGCCTCGTCATCGTGGTCGTCGCGACGATCATCCTCGGCACCCTGGCCTCGATCCGTCCCGCGCGGCGCGCCGCGGGCCTGTCCATCCTCGACGCGATCGCCACCGAGTAGCCGCCGCCTCAGTTACCGCGCGTAAGTGACCGGGGCCGTCACCCTCGGTGCGTAGGGTGGCCGGATGAGCACCGTCACCCCCCCGGCGCCGGGTGTCACCGTCGCCGCCAGCGCTCGAGACGCCGTGAAGGTCTACGGAGCCGGCGACACCGAGGTCCGAGCCCTCGACGGCGTGACCGTCGACTTCGCAGCCGGTCGCTTCACGGCGATCATGGGCCCCTCGGGCTCCGGCAAGTCCACCCTCATGCACTGCGTCGCCGGGCTCGACGACCTCACGTCCGGCCAGGCCTTCATCGCGGGCACCGACCTCACCGGCCTCAGCGACAAGGCGCTCACGCAGGTCCGTCGCGACCAGGTCGGCTTCGTGTTCCAGTCGTTCAACCTCATCCCCACGCTCAACGCGCTGGAGAACATCACGCTCCCGATGGACCTCGCCGGCCGCAAGCCGGACAAGAGCTGGCTCGACACGGTCATCGGCACGGTGGGCCTCGGCGACCGCCTGAAGCACCGCCCGAGCGAGCTGTCCGGCGGCCAGCAGCAGCGCGTCGCGGTCGCCCGCGCGCTCGCGGCCCGGCCCACGATCATCTTCGCCGACGAGCCCACCGGGAACCTCGACTCGAGGACCGGCGCCGAGATCCTGGGCTTCATGCAGCGGGCCGTCGCCGACATGCAGCAGAGCGTCGTCATGGTCACGCACGATCCGGTCGCGGCCGCGTACGCCCACCGCGTGCTCTTCCTGGTCGACGGCCGCATCGTCGGCGAGCAGCAGGACCCGACGCGCGAGGCGATCGTCGATCGGATGAAGGTCCTGGGCGACTGATGCTCCGGATCACCGCGAAGTCCCTCTGGGACCACAAGCGCCGCCTCGTCTCCACGCTCGTCGCCATCGTCCTCGGCGTCGCGTTCATGGCCGGCACCTTCGTGCTGTCCGACACGATGGACCAGACCTTCGACGACCTCTTCGCGGAGAGCTTCGAGAAGGTGGACGCCGAGGTGCAGGGCGAGGTCATCTTCGACAACCCGTTCGGCGGCGGCGACGCCCGGGCCGCGTTCCCGGAGCGCGTGCTCGAGGACGTCCGCGCCGTGGACGGCGTGGCCCAGGCCGAGCCGTTCGTGATCGTGGTCGGGTTCGGCGGCGGCAACCGGGTCCTCGACAAGGAGGGCGACCCCATCGGGTCCACCCAGGGCCCGCCGACGCTGTTCGAGAACTGGTACGACAACCCGGACCTCACGCCGTACGTCCTGCGGGACGGTCGAGGCCCGGAGTCCGACGACGAGATCGCCCTCAACGCGGCCGCCGCCGAGGACGGCGACTACGAGGTGGGCGACACGGTCGACGTGCTCACCCAGTTCGGCGTCGACCAGTACGAGCTCGTGGGCATCGTGAACTTCGGGTCGGCCGAGAGCTCGGCCGGCGCGGTGTCCGTCGAGTTCACGCTGGCGGAGGCCCAGCGCCTGGCCGGCACGCCGGGCCAGCTCAACCAGGTCGTGGCCAAGGCCGAGGAGGGCATCTCCCAGCAGGAGCTCGTCGACCGGATCCGGCCCGTGCTGCCCGAGAACACCGAGGTGATCACCGGGGTCGAGGCGGGCAGGCAGCTGTCGAGCGACGTCCAGTCCGGCTTCCAGTTCTTCACCATCGCGCTGCAGGTGTTCGGCGGCATCGCCCTCCTCGTCGGCGTGTTCGTCATCTCGAACACGTTCTCGATCCTGGTCGCGCAGCGGACGCGCGAGCTGGCGCTGCTGCGCGCGGTCGGGGCGAGCCGCGGGCAGGTGCTCGGGTCGGTGCTCCTCGAGGCGAGCCTCGTCGGACTCGTCGCCGCCGCAGTCGGCCTCCTGGCCGGCGTCGGCCTGGCCCAGGGCGTGACGGCGATCTTCGAGGCCTCCGGCGCCGACCTGCCCGCCGACACCCTCACGATCCGGCCCGCCACCGTGGTGATCGCGTTCGTGGTCGGCATCGGCGTGACGCTGATCGCCGCCCTCGTCCCGGCCATCCGATCCACGCGGGTGCCGCCGCTGGCGGCGCTCCGCGACGTGGAGGTCGACCGCTCGGGCGCCTCGACCACGCGCGTGATCGTCGGCGTGATCCTCCTGCTCGGTGGGCTGTGGAACCTCTCCGCGGCCTGGCGCGCACCCGAGGACACCGACGACCTGCCGCCGGTCGGGTTCGGCGCGCTGCTGGTGATCGTGGCCGCGATCGTGATCGGCCCGGTGCTCGCCGGCCCGTCGATCCGCCTGCTCGGCGCGGCCCTGCCGAGGCTCAAGGGCGTGACCGGCCGCCTCGCCGCGGAGAACGCGGCCCGCAGCCCGAAGCGGACCTCCGCCACGGCGTCGGCCCTGCTCATCAGCGTCGCCCTCGTCGGGTTCATCACCGTGTTCGCGTCGTCGGCCAAGGCCTCGGTCGGTGTGGAGGTGTCCCGCGGGTTCGAGGGCGACTTCGTCGTGCAGAGCACGTCGGGCTTCTTCGGCCCGCCCTCCGGCTTCCCGCCGGCCGTGGCCGACACGGTCGCCGAGATCGACGGCGTGGCCAACGCGGTCGGCTTCGGCTTCTCCCGCACCGAGTTCCGGGTCGACGGCGACGAGTTCGCGCAGTTCCTGTCGGGCGTGGACCCGGACGCGGCGCGCGGGGTGCTCGACCCGCGCATGGTGACGGGCTCGCTGTTCGACCTCACCGACGACGGCGTGATCGTCGACGTCGGCGAGGCCGAGGACCACGGGATCGCGATCGGCGACCAGCTCACGATCACCGGTCCGACCGGCGAGTCCCGCGACTTCGAGGTCGTCGCGATCAGCGACGAGGAGAACCTCCTCGGCTACTACGCGATCACCGGCACCGCGTTCGCCCAGGTGGTCCCCCAGGCCGTCGACTCGCTCGTGTTCGGCGCCATCGAGCCGGGGGCGGACCTCGCGGCCGTCCTGGCCGACATCGAGCAGGCGATCGAGGGGTTCCCGTCGATCGAGGTGCTCGACCGGGAGGGGTTCATCGGCGACCTGGCCGAATCGGTCACGCAGTTCGTCACGATCATCTACGTGATGCTCGCCCTGTCCGTGATCATCGCCCTGATCGGCATCGGCAACACGCTGTCGCTGTCGATCCACGAGCGCACCCGCGAGCTGGGCCTCCTGCGGGCGGTCGGCATGAACCGCTCGCAGCTGCGGTCCTCGATCCGCTGGGAGGCCGTGCTCATCTCGGTCCTCGGCACGCTCGTGGGCCTGGGCGTGGGCGTCGGCCTCTCGCGGGCCGTGCTCCAGGCGCTGAGCTCCGCCGGCCTGACCGAGTTCCGCCTGCCGGTCGGGTCCCTCGTCTTCATCACCGTGCTGGCCGCGGCCCTGGCCGTCCTGGCCTCGATCCGCCCGACCCGCCGGGCCTCCCGCCTCGCCATCCTCGACGCCATCGCCAAGCAGTAGGCCGTCGGGGACGCTCTCCCCTGGACACGAACAGGTGTTCGTTCGTAGGGTGGGGGCGTGCCCGAGCTGCTCTGGCAGCCGTCGCTCCTCGGCGGCGACGAGATCGACTTCGACCCCGGCCTCGGCGCGGCCCGCCGGCGGATGCTCGGGAAGGGCGCCTGGGTCGACCTGGTGCCCCTGTGGGCCACCGGCACCGACGGGCTCTTCCACGAGCTCGTGGACCACGTGCCGTGGGAGAGCCGGGAGCGGTGGATGTACGACCGCATGGTGGACGAGCCCCGGCTCCACGCCGAGCACTGGACGGACAAGCCCAAGGTGCTGCGGCGGATGTCCCGGTGCCTGAGCCGCCACTACGGCAAGCCCCTCGTGGCCATCACCGCCAACCTGTACCGCGACGGCAGCGACTCCGTCGCCTGGCACGGCGACCGCATCGGCCGGAAGCACGCCGACACCGTGGTGGCGATCCTGTCGCTCGGCTCGACCCGCCGGTTCCTGCTGCGCCCCGACGGCGGCGGCCCGTCGATCCGGTACGACCTCGCGCCCGGCGACCTCATCGTGCTCGGCGGCACCTGCCAGAGGAC
>DATFFY010000270.1:0-2726 GCA_035249805.1 Acidimicrobiales bacterium
CGATCGGCGACGCAGCCGTCGACATCGCCAAGATCGTCACCCGTCGTCTCGGCATCCCGCGGGCGCTCGTGGCCGACCTGTCGGCGGCCGAGGAGGTGTCGCACCGGGTCGCTGTGCGCGAAGGGTCCCACATCGCCCACCGGCCCCTGTCGGCCCTCGAGCTCCCCACCCGCGCCGGGATGCGCGTCGTGGCCATCCGGCGGGGGCGCAGCTGGAACACCGACGTGGGCGGCGACGAGGTGCTCGTGCCGGGCGACGTGCTGTTCCTCCAGGGCGCCCGAGAGGGCATCGCCGTGCTCCGCTCGCTCACCAACGCCCCCGAGTGGGAGCCGCCCCAGCCCGAGGGCACGGTCACCGAGCTCGATCGCGCCATCGACATCCTCGTCGAGATGAAGAACATCTCCGAGGTCGCCGTCGGTCTGGGGTACTCGGCGCTCGTGCTGCGCGACCAGGGCCTGGCCACCGAGGTCCGGCACCTCGAGGACCGCCTCGACGAGATGAAGGACCGGCTCGAGCTCTGGGTGCTGCGGGCGAGCAACGACCGCATCGACCCCGCCCCGCTGCGCGGCCTCCTGCACCTCTCCCAGGCCGCGGAGGACCTCGGCGACGCCGCGCAGCAGATGGTGTGGCTCATCGAGGAGAAGGAGGAGCTGCACCCGATCCTGTCGATCGCCCTCGGCGACTCCGACGAGGTCGTCGTGCGGGTCCCCGTGGCGGCCGGCTCCGAGGGCGCCGGCGCCTCGCTGTCGCAGCTCCAGCTCGACATCGAGCCCGGCTTCCACGTGCTGGCCGTCCAGCGCGGCGGCCGCTACATCTACCGGCCCCGCGGCCACGTCGTGCTGCAACCGGGCGACGAGGTCATCGCCTCCGGCCCCGACGAGGGCCACCCGCTCCTCGCCGCCCGCCTCGGCTGGCATCTCACCGAGGACGAGGACACCGGCCAGCACGACCTGGCCCCCCTGCGCGCCGCGCGCGGCTAGACGTACCCGCGCAGGCGGACGGCCGCGGCGACCCGCTGGATGCCGATGGCGTAGGCCGCTTGGCGCAGCGGCACCTGGTGGTCGTCGGCGAAGGCCTGGGTGAACTTGTAGGCACCCTTCATCCGGTCGAGGAGCTCGGCGTTGAACCGGTCCTCCTTCCAGGTGAACTGCTGGATGTTCTGCGTCCACTCGAAGTAGGAGCCGGTGACCCCGCCGGCGTTCACGAGGATGTCGGGCAGGGCGACCACACCGTTGTTGCGGAGGATCTTGTCGGCGTTCGGGGTGACCGGGTAGTTGGCCGCCTCGACCACGATGCGCGCCTTCACGTGGTCGGCGTTGTCCTCGGTGATGACCTCGCCGAGCGCGGCCGGCACGAGGATGTCGCACTCGAGCGCGAGCAGCTCCTCGTTGGTGACCACGTCGCCCCGCCCGGCCTCGGTGACCGAGCGGCCCTCGCCGACGAGCGCGACCAGCCCAGGGACGTCGAGCCCGTCGGTGTCGACGACGGCGCCCCGGACGTCGGACACCGCGACGACCTTGGTGCCGCGATCGTGCAGCTCGCGGGCCACCCACGAGCCGACGTTGCCGAAGCCCTGGATGGCGACGGTCTGCGTGGTGAGGTCGACGCCGTGGTTGCGGCAGTACGCGTCGAGCACGTACACGCAGCCCCGCCCGGTCGCGGCTTCGCGGCCGGGGGCCCCACCGAGGTCGAGGGGCTTGCCGGTGACGATGGCCGGGCTGTAGCCGTGCGTGGCCGAGAACGCGTCCATCATCCACGCCATCACCCGGGCGTTCGTGTTGACGTCCGGCGCCGGGATGTCGCGGTACACGCCGAGGATGTGCTGGATCCCCGCGGTGAACCGGCGCGTCATCCGCTGGAGCTCGCCGTCGCTCATGCCGGTCGGGTCGACCTCCACACCGCCCTTCGCCCCGCCGAAGGGCACGTCGAGCAGCGCGGTCTTCCACGTCATCAGGGAGGCGAGCGCCCGCACCTCGTTGAGGTCGGCGGACGGGTGGTAGCGGATGCCGCCCTTGTACGGCCCTCGCGCGCCGTTGTGCTGCACGCGGTACCCGCGGACGACGATGAGGTCACCGTCGTCGAGCCGCACGGGCACCTGCACCGCGATCTCGCGGTAGGGCGTGGTGAGGACGGCGTAGAGCTCGGCGTCCAGGTCGAGGATCTGCGCGGCCTCGCTGAAGTACTGGTTGACGGCCTCGTGGGCCCGGAGCTCCGTCACGGGCGCGCACCCTAGAGGTCAGACGTCGAACGTGCCCTCGGGGACCTCGGTCGTGTAGCTCTCGGCCACGAGCCGCTCGCCACCGGCGTCGACCAGCAGCTGCGCGCCCTCGGGCGACACGCACAGCGTCTCCGGTCCCGGTCCATCCAGGTCGATCGTGGTGCCGGTCTTGGGCTGGGTGACGAGGCAGGTCGCGTCGGCGCCGGCGATCGTCCGCTCCTCCACGCTCAGCTCGAGCCCGTCGAGGGAGGCGGCGAGCTGCGCGGTGAACGCGTCGAGTGCCTCGACGGTGAAGGCCCCAGGCGCGTCGATCGCCCCGGCCGCCCGGTCGCACTCGAGCTGCGGGTCGGCGCCCTCGCCCAGCTCGCAGCGGTAGGCCGTGCCGTCGCGCAGCACCCGGCTCTCGAGCACCGTGCCGGCGGCGACCACGTCCACCCGACGGTCGGGCGGCGCCTGCGACACGACGAGTCGAGTGCCCTCGGTGCCCGCGTAGGTCACCTGGAAGGTG
>DATFFY010000271.1:0-5839 GCA_035249805.1 Acidimicrobiales bacterium
CCGCCCCCGCCCCCGCCGCCCGGTACGGACCTCGGCCCGCTCACGGCGCTCCTGGGGGACCTCCGGGGCGAGCTGAGCCAGCTGCGGGGCGCCCTCGAGGCCTCCGGGGCCTCCCGGGACGACTCGCTCGTCACCGGGGACGAGCTGGCCTCCACGATCGAGGCGCTCGGGACGACCCTCGGCAGCGGGATCGCCGCGCTCCTCACGGAGCATCGCAACCTCCTGGCCCGGGACGTCGAGGGGGCCGCGGTGCGGATCCTCGAAGAGGTCAGCCAGCGCCTCCGAGCCACCGGGTCCCAGGTCGTCGACGGCGTCGAGGAGCGGGTGCGCCACGTCAACGCCAAGTCGCTCGGCGACGTCGTGGAGCAGGTCGATCTGCGGCTCGACCAGATCCAGGCCGATGTCACGGGCCTTCGGGCCGTCATGCTCGAGATCCCGGACCAGACCGCGCTGGCAGAACGGCTCGACCAGCTGGCCGAGTCCGTCGGGTCCGGCCGTGGTCGGGACACCGGCCGGCTCACGCCGGCGATGGCCGCCGCCATCGAGCGGAGCGTCGGGAACGCCCTTGACCGCGTCCGGGCCGATCTCGAGGAGCGCCTCGAGGGCATCGGGGGCGGCGGACGGGGCGAGCTCCCCGATGCCGACGCGCTGGAGACCCTCACGACGGAGATGGCCGCCCTGCGCCGTCGCATCTCGCTGCGGACCGACGCCCGCGGCGAGGCGGTCGAGCTGTCGGACCGGCAGCTCGACGACCTGGCCGACCGGATCGTCGCCCGCATGGGCGGCGACACGGCGCCCGCGGCGGGGCCGGAAGCTCCGTCGAAGCGGGGTCGGCGCCGCTAGCAGGAGTTCGGGGGGCCGGGGTGGAACCACCACCTCATGGCCTCCACGACCACCGCCCTGTCCCCCCTCGCCCGCGTCCACGCTGCCGTCACCCTCGACGAGGACGACCTGGCGAGCCTGCGCCGCCTCGCCGTCGTGGCGCTGGTCCTCCTCAACGTCTTCGACATCTTCCTCACCCGCCGCCTGCTGGCCCTCGGAGCGACGGAGGCCAACCCGCTCATGGCGCCGTTCGTCCACGGCGAGTGGGGCGTGATCCTCAAGACCGCGCTGCCGGTCGCGTTCGGCATCCGGCACCTGACCGCGCCGCTGCGCCGGCCGCTGGTCCTCGGGCTGTGCTGGGTCTGCGTGCTCTACATGGGCGTGGTGCTGTGGAACGCCCACCTGCTCGGCCAGGCCCACCTGCTGGGCCTCTAGCGCGGCGTCAGCTCACGACGACGGCGGTTCGCACACCCCGGAGGTGAGCGACCGGGCCTGGTTGATCACCGCATCGCTGATCGCGGCCGGTCCGCCGAAGGCCACGATGAAGCACGGCTGGAGGCGCTGGATCTCCGCGGCCGTGACGGCCGGGAGGGTGTCGCGCGTGACGAGCAGGACCGGTCCGGAGACCAGCGTCGACGCGGCACCGGCGAGGGCGTCGGGGAAGTTCTGGCCGGTGGCCAGGAAGACGACCGCGGCGTCCTCGGGCGACCAGATCTGGCTGATGGCCACGGCGGTCTCGTAGCGGTCGTCGCCCCAGACCCGCAGGGCGTTGCTGCCGTACGGGTCCTCGTGGATGGCATCGGCGCCGAAGTCGCCGTTGGCGAGGAGCTGGACCCATGGGTTGTCCGGGTCGACCGGCTTCGGGCCGGCGGCACGGGCGACCCCGAGGCCGACGGTGGCGAGGAGGGCCGTGGACAGGACAGCGAGGGCGGCGCGCTTCATGGGCCGGGAGCGTACACAGGGTGGTGCGGCACGGGGCCCGGGCGGGGTGCTCGTCCCGTCGGGCAGGATGGCGGCGTGTCCGACCGGAGCGAGGCCGACGACGTCGTCGCCCTCTGGCGGCTCCAATCGCGCTACGCCGACGTCGTCACCCGGCGGGCCTGGCCCGAGCTGACGGATCTGTTCCTGCCGGAGACCACGGTCCACGTGGACACGGTGACCGCCCCTGCCCGCACCTTCGTGGGCCCGGGCGACTTCGGTGCCTTCGTGGGCGGCGCCATCGCCCGCTTCGACCACTTCGCCTTCGTGATCCTCAACACCGTCGTCGAGGTCGATCCCAGCGAGGGCGTTGGCACCCGCACGGCTCGTGGGCGGATCTTCATGTGCGAGGTCCGGCACGACCAGGCCTCCGACAGCTGGCAGAACGCCCACGGCGTCTACCAGGACCGCTACCTCCACCAGGACGGGCGCTGGTGGTTCGCCGAGCGGCGGTACCGGTCGATGGCGCGGAGCGGCCCGGGCGGCGAGGTCCTCGGGCTGCCCCCGGGCCTCCCCCCGATCGGCTAGCTACGCTCCGCCCATGACGGTGGCCGAGTGCCCCTTCACCACGTGCCACGGGCACATCGTGCTGGAGGCACACGACCCGGCGACCCACGAGCCCCTCGGCGTGTGCGACGCCTGCGGGACGACCCTCCGCTACCGCAAGGGGCACTGGATGAGCCGGGACGAGCCCTACCTCGATCCCTGATCCCCGTCAGTCGTCGAGCCGGGCGAGGACCGTGTCGAGCGCGTCGACGGCGATGGCTGCGTCCGCGTCTCCGGTGGCGGAGAAGGCGATGGTGACGATGCGGTCGCCGACCCGGACGCTCAGGATCCGCCCCTGGAGCTCCGAGGACGGCGACGTCACCCGCAGGCTCGCGGTGACCGAGCGGTCGCCCAGGTCCGCGCCCTGCGTCCGATCCACCTCGTAGGTCAGGCCGAGGTCGTCCTCGAAGCCGTCGCAGTCCTCGAGCGCCCCCTCGAGCGCGTCGAGGTACGCATCGGCCTCGTCGTCGTCGCCGAACTCCGCGACGAGCGACGTGAGGTACGGCCCTTCGTCGCCGGCCGAGAAGCTCGCCTTGAGCGCGCTCTCCGGGTCGACGCTCCTCGCCGGGTCGTGCCCGGGGCAGATCTCGGTGCTGTCACCCGACAGGCCGGCCTCTCCCCACTCGCTCGGCAGGTCGGCGAGGGTGAGCTGCGCCTCACGGAGCGACTCGGGCACGTCGGCGGGGTCGTCGAGCTGCGGGTTGACCGTCGAGGTGGGCAGGGTGGCCGCCGGGCCGTCCTCGGCGGTGGTGCTCGTGCTCCGACCGGCGCCCTCCGGCGCCTCCTCCTCCGAGCGGCCCGGCAGGCCGACGCCGAGATCGTCGTCCGTGCGGAGCCCGACGAACACGAGGATCGCGACGAGGGCGAGCAGCAGCGGCGCGTAGCGCACTGCGAACGAGCGCTTCGGGGGGCGGCGGGCCATCAGGTCAGGCGCGACGGACGCCGCCCGAGGGCCGGAGCCCGTCGGGCGGCGTTCCCGTCGATCCTTCGATCAGCGGCGACGGCGCCGGGTGACGCCGTTGACCTCGACCTCGATGCCACGGCCGGTGATCACCATGCCCACGCCCAACAGGCCGAGGGCGATGGCGGCGGTGGTCCGGCTGTCCGCACCGGTCTTGGCGATCGGCGCCCTGGTGGTGGTCGCCGCGATCACACGAGCGGTCGTGCTCGTGCTCGAGGGAGCCGCCGAGGTGGTGCTGGCGATCGTGCTGGACGAGGTCGAGCTCGTCGCCGGCGGCAGCGTCGCGGGCGGCAGCGTCGCCGGCGGCAGGGTCGCGGGCGGCAGCGTCGACGACGTGCTGCTGGTCGACGACGTCGAGGACGTCGACGTGGTCGAGCCGTCGGGGATGCTGCTCGTGGTGGAGGACGACGTGCTGCTGGTCGACGAGCTGCTCGACGTCGAGCTGGAGGTCGAGCTGGACGTCGTCGTGGCCGGGCCGGCCCCGACGCGGAACCGGAGGTTGGCGTAGTAGCTGTTGCCAGGGATCTCCTGGCCCAGCGGGCCCTGGCCGCTGCGGATGATCAGCACGCGGCCGAGCGCGGGGGTGCCGCCACCGGTGACCGGCGCCGACGGGCTGTACGTGAAGGCCAGCGCGTTCGGGCTGGGTGGTGTGATGGCCGAGCCGCAGTTCCAGATCTCGTTGCCCGGGATCGCCGGGTACACCGGCGCGGCGGGGTTGAAGGCCGGCTCGAGCGTGCAGGGCGTGCTGCCGTACGCGGCCTCGTCGATGAAGGTCGGCGTGGAGATCCGCAGGGTGCCCACGATGTCGTTCGGGAGGCCGGTGCGGTTCGGCGTCGGCACGGCGAGGCCGCCGGCGTTGCCGGCCACCTCGGTCTCCTCGACGAGCAGGGTCTCCTCCTCCGTCAGCGGCGCGGAGAGGATCTCGGCCAGGGAGGAGCCGAAGACCTGCAGCGTCGCCTTGATCGGTGAGGTGGCCGCGCCTTGGACGTCGACGGGGATCACCCGACTGACCGTGTTGCCCGCGGTCACGGCGCCCACCGGGCAGATGACGACGATGTCATCCGGGTCGACGGTGCCGTCGAGCGAGATGGTGCAACCGGCCGGCAGCGGACGGGACGGGTCGATCGTGACGTCACCGTCGACCGGGATCCGCATGGCGAGGATGACGCCCGGCCGGTTGACGGCCGAGGTGTAGCTCATCCGGACCGCGTTGCGGGTCTGGGGCTGGATCGTGTCGCCACCGAGGTCGCCCGAGGTGTCGAAGTCGATCTCCGCCGTGGCCTTGGTGTTGCGGCCGCACTCGACGCGACCGAGCTTGAGATCGATGAGGCCGCCGGTGCCCAGCGGGAGGACCTCGATGTGGGCCGCCGTGAGCTCGATGGTGCCCGGCGGGTGCGGCAGCGTCTGCTCGTTGAGCGTGATCTTGGCGAGAGCGCCGAGCACGCTCAGCGGGACGACGGTGTTCGGCGTGGGCGTCGAGCCCGGGATCGTCGCGATCGGGATGAAGATGTTCCCGAGGATGCCGCCGTTGATCACCTGGTCGATCGTGATGTCGGCGATGCGGGCGGCGCCCGTGACGTTGCCGTCCGCGTCGGCCGTGCACTCGCCGTAGATGGCGTCGGCCCGCACCCGGAACAGGCCCAGGAGGCCGAGGTTCAGGATGAGGCCGGCCGGACCGGTCGGGGTGTCGATGGTGCAGGTGGGCACCTCGACGGCGGCCACCTCGATCTGGCCGCCGGGGCCGATGAGGCCCGCGCACGCCTTGGAGTGGCCGGTGCTGTCGGCCGCGGCGTCCTGCGCGGCCACGCCGGCGGCGAGGAGGTCGCCCAGGAGCGGCAGCGCGATGATGTCGCCGGACGTCGGCCCCTGGACCACGGGGCTCTGCGTCGTGTCGGCCACGCGGGGCCCGGGCACGAGCACGTCGGCGCCCGCCAACCTGAGCTGAAGGGCCTCGCCCTCGGCGCGTGCCGTGAACACTTGTGACACGGCACTGCCGGCGGGGCTCGGCATCATGCCGAGCACGAGGGAGACGGCCAGAAGGGCGGCGCCGCTCAGGGTGAACAGCCTCGACCATCTTTGGGGCTTGGCCAACGTGGCTCCTTGTCGCTACCGGGGGCTGTCAAGAACGAACTGCCGGTGGGCGGGCCGGTCCTGACGGTGACGATTTGCCAGGCACCGTACCATTTCGCTCCCTCTCGGCAATGCACCTGATGCCCCGAGGCACACCGGCGTAGCCCTAGGGGCAAAGGGCGCGAGGAGGCGGAAGCGCCTGAGCCGTGCGGCTCAATTCCGCTCCCACGGGGCCGGCAGGCCTCAAGCGGGTCCCCGGAACCGTCGAATCCCGGGCCATGCCCGCCCGCCCTGCTGTCTCGGTCCTCTGCAGCTGGCTCGCCACGCTGGGCGTCGTCGCGACCGCCGCCCTCGTCGCCCGTCTCCCCTCCCCCGCCCCCGAGGCCGTCCGGGCCGCCGCGCCGAGCCGGCCCACCACGACGGTGGTCGTCCCCACCACCGCGGCTCCCACCACCACGACGA
>DATFFY010000272.1:0-3801 GCA_035249805.1 Acidimicrobiales bacterium
GGACGGCGTGTAGCCGAGCTCGGCCGCCGCCGCCCGCACCCGGTCGGCGCGCTCGCTGGACACGGCGCCGGACCCGTTCATGACCCGGGAGACGGTGGCCGGCGACACGCCCGCCAGCTGCGCCACGTCGCCGATCTTGGCCACCCCCGGAGCAGCAGGGCGCGGCTTCGGCGGGACCATGCCGGGATCCTACGATTTGCGGTGCTCCACGGGTCGGTGATGGCGTCTCCGGCGCCGGAGGCCATAGGCTTGTTCCTCGACGAGGAAGTCAGTCGGACTTGCTTGCAGTGCACAGAGAGAGAAACAAGGGAACGTGGCAACAGGAATCGTGAAGTTCTTCAACAACGAGAAGGGCTACGGCTTCATCTCGCGCGAGCAGGGCGACGACGTCTTCGTGCACTTCTCGAACATCCAGGGAACCGGGTACAAGACCCTCGACGAGGGCCAGAAGGTCGAGTTCGACATCGCTCCCGGCCGCAAGGGTGAAGAGGCCCAGAACGTGCGGGTCATCTGAGCCCGCAACGGTTCACCTGAGAGCCGCCGGCATCCGTGCCGGCGGTTCTTTCATGGGGGCAGTCGGAAAGGGAGTACACCATGGCCGCACAACGAACGAGCTTCGAGAAGCTCCAGCGCGACCGGGCGAAGAAGGCGAAGGCCGCGGCCAAGCGCGAGAAGCGGCTCGAGAAGGGCACCGAGGAGGCGGAGGAGGAGACCCTGCCGCCGCTGGCCGACACGGGCCCCGAGCTCACCGCAGCCGAGCTGCTCGCCCGGGTCGAGGAGATCCACCGCCTCTTCGAGGCGAAGAAGATCAGCTTCGAGGACTTCGAGGAGCAGAAGGCGGACCTGATGGCCCGCATCAGCGTCGACTGAGCTGATGCACGCTCCAGCCGCCCGGCTCCGGCCTCGCTAGGAGCTGGTGCGCGGGCTGCGGGCGAAGAGGGTCCGCAAGGCCTCGAGCGAGTGCGGGTGGCCGGCGGGCTGGTAGCTGTACAGCAGCGCCCGCCGGTCCTGATCGGTGGTGTTCGGGCCGGTGGCGTGGGCCAGGAACGCCCCGAAGAGCACCACGGAGCCGGCCGGCACCTCCACCGGGACCCGCTCCATGTGGGCGTTGGCCACCGGGTCCATCTCGAGCCGGCCGAACGCGTCGCCGTCGGCGCGGCGCGGGTGCGTCCCCGCCTTGTGGCTGCCGGGCACGACCTCGAGGCAGCCGTTCTCCCGCGTCGTGTCGTCGAGGTAGACGATCGCGGTGGCGATCCGGTCGGCGTGCGGGTTCCCGTCGATCCAGTACGGGTGGTCCTGGTGCAGCGGGTTGGGCCCCCCGTGGAAGGGACGCTTGAGGTTCAGCTTCTCGGTGAACAGCACCGGGTTCGGGTCGCCCGTGAACGCGACCATCGGCTCGGTGAACCGGGGGTCGAGGCCCCAGCGCTCGAGGTCCTCGCTGAGGTGGGCGAGCGGCTCGATGCCGTGGAGCACGTCGAGGTCGCCCTCCCACTTGAGCACCACCAGATCGAGGAGGTCGGCCTCGAAGGTGTAGCTGCCGACCGCGAAGCGGCGGCCCTTCGCGCCCTCCATGAGGCCGGCCACGAGCTCCTCGCTGGCCTCGACCATCGCGGCGACCTCGTCGGCGGAGAACGCGCGCTCCCGCACGACGTAGCCGTCACGGTCCATCTGCTCGAGCTCCCGCTCGTCGAGGTGGAAGGCCATCAGGCCGACCCCGGTTCCTCGGCGCCGGCCAGCGCGTCGGTCACGACCTCCATGCGGGAGGTCTGCTCGTACGGGCGGCGACCGATGTCGGCCGTCGCGGCGGCGACGTCGACCGGTGGCACCGACTGCGGCTCGCGGCAGTACACGTACGCGGTGGCGCAGTAGTCGTCGACCCGCTCGCAGATGCCCCAGGCCAGCAGCCCGGGCGGCCCGTCGGTGCGCCAGCCCTCGCCGGCCACCGGGTTGGTCTGCTGGTACGCGGCGTGCTCGGCCTCCTGCCCGGCCGTGAAGAACATCGCCCCGATCTGCTGGATCGTGACGGTCAGGTCGCGCTCGAACATGATCGGGTCGGGCAGGTGCCAGCGGTAGAAGCCGACGAAGTCGGGCTGCACGCCCATCCCCTCGGCGTCGGCGCCGTGCTCGGACCGCACGAGGGGCACGCCGCCGTAGGGCGCGTGGTGCTCGCCCATGCCCCAGGCGCTGCCGACGTAGTCCTCGAGGCCGGTGCCGCAGATGGTGGGCAGCACGGTGTCGCCATCCCGGTACACCTTCACCTCGCCCTCGCCGTACCAATTGGCGTGGTCGATGACCCGCACGCCCACCGCGCAGCCGAGGAAGCGCCCCGGTCCCCGCAGGCCTTCGGCGATCACGAAGTCCTGCTTCTGCACCGTCGGGTTCTGCCGCCGGAACGACACGTGCAGGTAGCCCAGCTCCTCGGGGAGCGAGGGCTGCAGCGTGTAGTCGACCTGGTAGTAGAGGGTCATCGGCCGGTCGCTGGCGTTCGTGTACCGGATCTCGCAGCGCTCTCGGAACGGCATCGGGAAGTAGGCGTTGAAGCCGCGCCCCTCCTGCACCGCGACCAGCGCCGAGCTGTACGGCATCGGTCGGCCGTGCGGGAGGCCGAAGAGGTCGAGGACGGGCGCGGCGATGCTCGGCTCGTCGCGGCCGTCGTAGCGGACCTCGAGCACCTGGGCCCGCATGCGCTCCGGGCGGGCCGGCGGGATGGTCAGCCAGAGGTGGCGGATCACGCCCGGGCCCTCGAGGTCCGCGAGCACCACGGTCTCGCCGGGGGCCAGCTCCTTGTTGGGCGCGCCCTTGCGGCCTCCGTGGGCGGTGCCTCCGGCCCCGCGGGCACCCGTGGGGTTCTCGAAGGTGGCCGCCCGCGAGTCGAGGGACGGGTCGATCCAGGCCGGGTTCATGACGTGCGGATCGATCGTCATCGCGTCGCTCCCCCCTCTCCGCCGCGCATGCTTGCAGAGGTAGAAATCGATTTCAACATGCGACTAGGGTGGCGCCGGTGCCGTACCCGAGCGCGACCGAGGCCGACGTCGCCTTCTTCGACCAGCACGGCTGGATCGTGGTCGAGGACGCCGTCGACCCGGCCGACCTCGTCGAGCTCGAGGCCAAGTGCCAGCAGATAATCGACAACAAGGAGTCGATGGCCTTCGACTGGGCCTGGGAGGCCGGCACCGACCGCGAGCAGCGCCAGTTCAAGATCCTCCAGTCCAGCCCCTCGCTGTTCTGGCGGGACTTCGAGGCCGCGCCCTTCCGGCGCTGGGCCGTCGACTTCGGGTCCGCGCTCATGGGCCGGCCGCTCGAGTTCTGGTACGACCAGCTGCTGGCCAAGCCGCCGGGGAAGAGCGTCGCCACCCGCTGGCACCAGGACGAGGGGTACTGGGGCCGCAACCTCGACGACAAGGGCATCACCTGCTGGATGCCGTTCCACGACGTCGACCCCGCCAACGGGTGCATGCACTTCATCGACGGCGGTCACCGCGACGGCGTGCTCGAGCACCGGAACCCCGACGACGTCCAGAGCGACCTGCTGATGTGCGAGCCGGACGAGGCGCGGGCCGTGGCCTGCCCGATCCGGGTCGGCTCCGTCACGTTCCACCACAGCAAGACCCCGCACATGACCACCCCCAACGTGACCGACGCGTGGCGCCGCATCCTCACCCAGCACCTGCGGGTCGTGGGCGCCGACGGGGAGGGCGACCACTACCCGTGGAAGGTCTACGTCAACCAGTTCACGGGCGAGCAGATCACGCCCGACACCCGATGATCCGCCCGGCGTCGCAGCCCGTCCCCTCCGGCCCC
>DATFFY010000273.1:0-21623 GCA_035249805.1 Acidimicrobiales bacterium
CGCCTCCGCCGAGCCGGCCGCGGAGGAGAGCTCCACCACGCTGTGGGAGATCGTCCCACCCACCACCGAGGCGCCCACCACCACGGCCCCGCCCGAGCCGACGACCACCGCCCCCACGACCACCACCGCGCCGCCGCCCCCGGCTCGCCCCGGCGCCTGGACGGTCGGGCCCTACCAGGGCACCGGCGTGTGGATCGACGTGTACGACTGGACGACGACGATCGCCGGCAACCCCCGCGTCGGCATCGAGCAGATCGACCAGATGGCCGACCTCGGCATCCAGACGATCTACATCCAGACCGCGCACCGCCGCTCCCCCGCCGACGTCATCGAGCCCGAGCGGCTCCTCCCGATGATCGACCGGGCCCACGCCCGCGGCATGGCCGTCGTGGCCTGGTACCTGCCCGAGCTGGTCGACACCACCTACGACCTGCACAAGCTGCTCGCCGCGGCGGCGCTCCCCGTCGACGGCCTCGGCGTGGACATCGAGTCGACGGCCATCGGCGACCCGGCCGAGCGCACCCGGCGCCTGATCGAGCTCTCGCAGGGCCTGCGCCGCAACGTCGGCACGAAGGCCATCTCGGCGATCACGCTCGACGCCGTGCACCTCCAGGTGGTGAACCCGCGCTTCTGGCCGACGTTCCCCTGGCCGGAGCTCGGGCAGCTCTACGACGTGATCGTGCCGATGGCGTACTGGTCCGTGCGCAAGGCGGAGTGGCGCGCCGGCGACCGCTACATCTTCGAGAACATCGATCGCATCCGCGCCGCCACCGGTCGTCCCGACATCCCGATCCACGTCGCCGGCGGCATCGCCGACGGCATCAGCCTCGACGACGTCGCCGGCATGATCCACGCCATCCACATGCGCGGGGCCATCGGCGGCAGCCTCTACGACTGGAACACCAGCAACGCCGAGCAGTGGAACCTGCTCCGAGCGCTCCGGGTCGGCTGAACGAGCCCTGACCCGCCTGGCCGGCCCCACGGGGTCGGAGTCCGACCAGGCGGCGGGTCCGACGTCCGCCCGACGGCGGCCCCATCGGGGTCGCTACCCGGGCTGGCCCGTGATCCATACGCGACCCGCACCGGACCGAGCTCCGCAGATCGGCAGCGTCACGCGGGGGCCACGCAGCGTGATCTCGTCGACCCGCTCAGTCCTCCTCGAGCCAGCGGCGGCTCGTGCCGCTGACCTCGGCCTCGGGGTGCGACCACACGAACCGCTCGACCGCGTCGATGACGTCCTCCACGTGCGACGGCGATCCGCCCACGGCGGCGAACGCGAGCACGGCCCGCTGCCACGTGTCCTGCCCGTCGACCTCGCTGGCCGCCACCTGGTAGCGCCGCCGCGCCCCGTCGAGGATCGACGTGAGGACCTGCCGCTTGTCCTTCAACGACCGCGAGTGGTTGAGGTGCAGCTGCACCTCGAGCGCCAGCACGTGCATGGGCTCAGGCTGCCACGGGGTCCTCCGTGGGGCACTGCGCCGACGGCTCAGGGGTCGTCCGGACGGCGGCGGAACGGCCAGTCGTCCCGGATGGATCCGCGGCCGAGGCGCTCGTCGAGCCAGTCGTCCCAGTCGGGGCCGGCCAGCTTCGCCGCCGCCAGCACGAGCGTCCCGACGATGACGGCGATCAAGAGCCAGAGCCCGTCGACGTCGGCCCACTGCCCGGGATCCCAGATGTTCACTGCCGTCAGTGTGCCCACGTGTCCCTGCACACGTCACGGTCATCGGTCACGATGTGGCCCATGCGGGTGGCTCGGGCCGTGGTGGTGGCTGTCCTGCTCGGGGCCGGGGGGCTCGCCGGGTGCGGCGGTGGCGACGACGACGTCGATCCCGCCGCCGAGGCCGGGACCAGCACGACGGCCCGGCCGCGGACGATGAGCGTGTGCGGCGTGGAGGAGGCGGTGGACCGCATCAACCCCGCCGGCGGGTCCACCGACTTCGCCGAGCAGCGGACGAACGCCATCGCCTACATCGACGAGATCCTCGAGGTCCGGGCGCTGGGCCGTCCGCCCACCGACATCGCCGCCGACTACGCGTCGGTGACCGAGGCGTACGAGGTCGTCCGGGCCGCGTTCGACGGTGCCACCACGCCCGAGGAGTACCTGGCCGCGGTCGAGCAGGGCGCGCTGACCGCCTTCGGCTCCCGCGAGGAGGTCGAGCGCTTCGAGGCCGCCTACACCGCGTGGGTCCAGGAGCAGTGCGGCTTCGACCCGCAGCTCGGCATCGAGCTCTTCGCCGACTCCTGAGCAAGACTGGGGGCGATGGCTGACGGCTTCGAGGTGCAGGGGTTCGACCACCTCGTGCTGCGCTGCACCGACGTGGAGACGACCCTGGCCTGGTACCGGGACGCGCTCGGGCTGGAGACCATCCACGTGGAGGAGTGGCGCCAGGGGGACCGGCCGTTCCCGTCGGTCCGGGTGAGCGCGACGACGATCATCGACCTGCTCCCCGGCGATCCGTCGGGCGAGCGCCTCAACCACATCTGCATCGTCGTGGCCCCCTGCGACCTCGTCGCGACGGCCGAGGCCAAGGGCCTGCGCGTGTGGGAGGGTCCCGTCCCTCGCTTCGGCGCACAGGGCGACGGGACGTCGATCTACGTGCTCGATCCGGACGACCTCACCGTGGAGCTCCGCCACTACGGCAACAGCTAGCCCCCCGTCCCGAACCGGGCGTCACGGAGCAGCGCGGACAACGAGTGCGGACAGCTGCGGTCCCGCAGCGCCTCGTCCTCCGCCTGCAGGTTGGCGCGGGTCGGCGCGACGCGGGCGAACCCGACGATCGTCGGCACGACCCCGCCCAGATAGGGCAGCAGGCTGCCGGTGACCAGCGCGGCGGCGAACCCGAGCAGCGCGGAGATCTCAGCGAAGGCCAGGCGCACGAAGAAGCGGTTCCGGTAGCCGCCGAGCAGGGCCCCGATGTTCGCGCACGGCAGGTCCCGCAGCAGCTGCCATGACACGAAGACCAGGACGAAGCCCAGCGCCAGCAGGCCGATGGCGCCGGCCTCGGGCGAGAAGGGCGGGTCGTCGCTCTCGAGTTCCATCACGGACAGCACGATGAAGAACACGACGAGCGCGTTGCAGAACGCCAGCCAGACCTGCCGCATCGTGAGCAGCGCGCTCTCGCCCGCCAGCAGCGCTCCGAGGCCCCAGCCGGGGTCGTCGTCGGGCAGGCTCACGTTGCGCAGTCTGCCCGCCAGGATGGGATCGTGAGCGGTACACGACGTCCGAGCCGAGTGCAGCTCCGCCGCGCCAAGGGTTGGCGCAAGCCGGAGGGCGCGATCGTCGTCGCCCGCCCCTCCCGATGGGGCAACCCCTTCGCCATCGGCGCCCCACATCCCGATCACGGTCGCCCCATGACCCGTGAGGACACGATCGCGCTGCATCGCGCCCACGTCGGCAGGGGCGGCGCCGGCGAGCTGCACGCGGCGGAGCTGGCCCAGCTGCGCGGCCACGACCTCGCCTGCTGGTGCCGGCTCGACGAGGCGTGCCACGCGGACACCCTGCTCGGGCTCGCGAACGCGTAGGTCAGGCCAGCGACGAGAGGAAGCGGCGGACGGCCTCGTCGAACGCGGCCGGCGCCTCCATGTTGCTGACGTGACCGACGCCGTCGAGCACCTCGAAGCGGGCGCCCTCGATGGCAGCGGCCATCGCCTCGCCGACGAACGCCGGTGCGCGGTCGTCTGCGCCCGCCTGCAGCACGAGCGTCGGCACGGCGATCGTGGGCAGCACCTCGCGCAGGTCGGTCTCCGCGAACGAGCGGGCGTACGAGGCCAGCGGCTCGGGGTGGAAGTCGGCGGCCATCACGAGCATCTCGTCGATCAGCGCCTGGGAGGCCGACGGCGAGAAGAAGCCCGGCCCCCAGGCCCGCACCCGCTCCTCCTTCGGGGTGCGCGAGGCGCGCAGGTACGCCTCGAGCCTCGGCTCGAACATCTCGGCCGGCAAGGAGCCCTTCCACCCGGCGTAGCCCGAGGCGAGGACGAGGCTCCGCGGCACCTCCGGCGCGAGCCGGTACGCCTCGAGCGCGATCCCGACGCCCCACGACAGCCCGACCACGTGGGGCGACCCGAGGTCGAGCTGCTCGATCACGCCGACGAGGCACCGGGCCACGTCGGTCGTCCCCGCGCCCTCCGTCAGGTCCGACGACCGTCCGCAGCCGGGGGCGTCCCACGCCACGACCGTGAACGAGTCGCTCAGCGAGTCCAGCTGCCGCACCCACATGCGGCTGTCCCCCGGCAGGCCGTGCAGCAGCACCAGCGGCGGTCCCGACCCCCGTCGCTCGAGCGCGATCCGCCGCCCGTCGACCTCGACCTGCTCCATCAGGCCCCGCAGCGGTCGTCGTGGCGGGTGGGACCGCAGAAGACCCACGGCTCCATCGGCTCGACCGTGGAGCGGACCTCGAGGGTGCCGGTCTCGGGGTCGTAGGTCGCCTCGACCGGACCAGGCGGCCACACCTCGGGCTCGACGGCCTCGGTGATCGTCCCGGTCCACGCCGGGCCGGCGCCGCCGTCGAACGTCCCCGTGGCCCGGCCGCCGTGGCCGATCGTGCCGCCCGCGTCGGGGTCGCACGGGGGCGGGTCGGTGGAGCACCAGCGGTAGGTGCGGTAGCTGATCTCGAAGGATCCGTCGGCCCGGACGGCGATGGACCGCCCGTGGGCCATCCACCCCTGGGCGAGCACGCCCGGCTCGAACTCCTCGGCGGCGTCGGCGGCGTCCGGGACGGTCGGTCCCTCGGTCGCCGTGACGTCGTCGCTCGACCCGCACCCGGCGGCCAGCAGCAGGCACGCGAGGAGGAGCAGCGCCGTCTCACCCCAGTGCCGTCGCCTTCCCATGCCACCCTTCTTCCCACGCAGGCCGTCCGCGGCGCGGGAGACCCTGCCACGCCCCGGATCACGGAAGGAGCGCGTTCCTGTGACGATCCGCGCGCGGTCCGCGGAGCCGCGCACCCCCTAGGAGCGCACCAGGGCGAAGGTCGGCACGGGGGCGTCGAAGCCCTTCAGCTCGACCTGGCCGCGGGTGCGGGTGCCCTTGCGGCCGGTCGCACGGCGCACGGACGCGTCGATGACGATCTCGCCGGGCGCCGCGTCGGCGCACAGGCGGGCGGCCAGGTTCACCACCGCGCCCAGCGGCGTGTAGTCGAAGCGGCCGTCGAAGCCGACGACCCCGAGCGTCGCCGTCCCGAACGCGAGGCCGATGCCGTAGCCCAGGTCGTGCCCGGCCGCCCGCCAGCTGGCGCACAAGGGGTCCACCGCCAGACCGACCGCCCGGGCCATCGCCACGCCGTCGGCGGCGGCGTCGGGCCGGGGGATGGGATCGCCGAGGTACGCCATGATCCCGTCGCCGTCGTAGCCACCGATCGTCGCCCCGTAGGCCTCGAGCACGGTGCCGACGGCGGCGTAGTACTCGCCCAGGACACCCACGACCGTGTCCGCGTCGACCGAGTTCGTGAACCGCGTGAAGCCGCGCAGGTCGACGAACAGCACCGCCACCTCGCTCTGGTGGGGCTCGAGCAGGCCCTCACTCCCCCGGGTCACGACGACGTCGGCCACCTGCGGCGACAGGAAGCGGCGCAGCTGCCCGACCCGTTCGAGCTCGTCGACCTGCTCGGCCACCCGCTGCTCCAGGTGCCGGTTGAGGTCGGCCAGCTCGGCCCGGGCCTCGTCCATGCGCCGGGCCAACCGCCCGAGGAGGACGGCCGTGCCACCCGCCGCCGCGCCCACGATCACCACGTGCCAGCCCGGCGCGCGCACCCCGTCGACGAGCGACAGCGCCACCGCGTAGACGGCCATCAGCACGCTGGCCACCAGCACGGCGAACCTCGTCTGGTAGAGGACGAAGATCAGCAGCGGCAGCTGGACGAGGAACACGGCCACGACCGCGAGGTTGGGCCCGGCCGCCACGACCAGGACGCCGAGCACGATGATGGTCGACACCATCGTGATGGGCATGGCGACGGGCACGATCCGCTCCATCTGCTCGACGGTGGCCTCCGCGGTCATTCGCAAGAGCACGAACCCGGTGACCAGCGCGACGGCCCCCAGCACCGCGAGGACGACCTCGTTCGTCCCCTCGACGTCGACCCACGTCGTGAAGGCGGGCGCGGCGGCGAGGCCTGAGAGCACGTAGAGGAGCGCGCCGGCGCGAACCGCGTCGATCATCGTGCTCGCCATCATCGGACGGATCAGCTGCGCGACTGCCCCCGGCACGACAAACGCCCGATCGTCGTCGACCACCCGTCGCGCCAGCACCTGCCCCGCCATGGCTCGCTCCCTCCGCAGACGTCGAGACCGATGTTCGCAGAGCCGCGAGCTCAGGCCCTTCGCCGGAAGCCGCCACGGGCGACAGCTGCCGGAGCAGCTGCCGCCCGGGGGCCGAGGCGACCGTCGTGACGGCGGGCGGTGCCGCCAACCAGGTCGCCGTGGACGTGGAGCCGAGCGCGCGACGGAAAGCGCTCGTGCCGACCGCCACCCATCGTTCGCCTCGCCTCCCCGTAGAGCTCGCCCGCGAACCGGGGTTCACCCTATGCCCGCGCGGGCCGCTTGGCGATGGCGAAGTGGGAGACGAGTGCATCCATGACTCGCCTCCCAGGCGACCCGTGCTCAGCCGGGACGCGGGTGCCGGACAGGGTGCGCTGCATCGCCGCGCAGCCGAGGTCGACCATGGCCTCGACGGCCGCAGCGGCGGTGTCGGGCGACACGTCGGCCACCCACTCGAGGGAGCACGTGTCGCCCTCGCCCACGACCTGGAAGGTCGCGTGGTGGTGGCGCAGGCCGAGGGGCGACTCGATGACCGAGTAGGCCAGGCGCCGGCGGCCGGGGTCGACCGACACGATCAGCTCGCGGGCGACGACACCACCGTCGAAGGTGACGGTGCGGACGTCGCCGTCGAGCTCCGTGTCGGTGACGAAGCCCCGGGCCAGCCGGTCGTGGACGGCGCCGGGATCGGCCACGGCGTCCCACACCTCGGCGGCGGGTCGATCGACGGGGATGGTCCTTCTGATGGTTGCCATGCACCCCACCGTGGGGCCTCCCGCGACGGGAGGGTCAAGAAACGATTCGGGTGGGGATGAAGGGTTCGAGACCGAATCGCAGTACGGTCGCCGGAGACCCGTTGCACTGACGGGTCGTTTTCATAGAAAAGATCAAGATGACCACCACAGGTACCGTGAAGTTCTTCAATGCCGAGAAGGGCTTCGGCTTCATCTCGCGTGAGGGTGGCGACGACGTGTTCGTCCACTTCTCCAACATCGTCGGCGAGGGCTACAAGTCCCTCGACGAGGGCCAGCGCGTCGAGTTCGACGTGGCCCCTGGCCGGAAGGGCGAAGAGGCCCAGAACGTCCGGGTCATCTGACCCGAAGCACGCAGCGAGCTCCCAAAGTTGCCGGGGGCTCATTCGGCAGAGGTTTGCCGGACCGTCACGGGGTGCTCTCTCCGACTGGAGTGCTCCGTGACGGTTGCGCGCGCCGACCCGGCTTGACCCTCCCCTAGCGGGAGGGCCGATGCTGGTGGCCGTGGCCGTGCTGGTGCCGATCGGCGAGTTCTCGAAGATGACGTACCTCAGCGTCAAGGCGCTGCGGCACTACCACGACGTGGGTCTCCTCGAGCCGGCATCGATCGACGACAGCAGCGGCTACCGGCTCTACGCGCCCGAGCAGGTGCCGGTGGCGCAGGCCATCCGTCGCTTCCGGGACCTCGACATGCCCATCGAGGACATCCGCCAGGTGCTCGAGGCGCCGGACGTGGCCAGCCGCAACCAGGCGATCGTCGCCCACCTCGCGCGCATGCAGGAGCAGCTGGAGAAGACGCAGGCGACGGTGGCGTCGCTGCAGGCCCTGCTGGCCGATGCCCCGCCGGCCGGTCGGGTCGAGCGGCGCTCGGACCGGGCCCGCCGGGTGCTGGCCGTCGCGGCGCGGGTGTCGCAGGACGAGTGCCTGGCGTGGCTCGACCCGGCCTACGGGGAGCTGCACGCGCTCGTCCCCGAGCCGGCCGGTCCCGACGGCGCGCTCTACGACGAGGACTTCTTCCAGGAGGACGCCGGCCTCGTCACCGCGTTCGTCCCGATCCCCGACGGCTGGTCGGCACCCGCCGACGCCGGGCGCGCGCAGCTGCTCGACCTGCCGGCCGTCGAGCTCGCCGTGCTCGCCCACCACGGACCGCTCGACGACCTCGACCGCACCTACGGCGCGCTCGGCACCTGGGTGACGGCCGAGGGCATCGGCCTCCCGGGCCCGATCCGCGAGACCTACTTCGACGACGACTCGGCCGAGGTCGCCTGGCCCGTCTCCCCCGCCGCCACCGTGTGAGCGATACCGAATGGGCATCGACCGCGCGTGACGAGGTGATTGCTACTCATCCGTAGCAGACGTACGGTCCGAGGCGAGGGGGGTCCCGTCGGATCCAACCAAGCAGATCGGCCTGTCGGTTCCCATGCTCAGCGGTGCCAACTCCGATTACCGGGGCCGGCACTCGGTGCAGACGATCCAGCACAAGGTCAAGTGGTCGTGTGCTCCGGGCTGGCCGTACGACCTCACCCCGATCACCGTGTACACGAACGAGACAGCGGGTCTGACCGGCGGCCACTTCCTCGACGACGACAAGTACGGCGTCCTGCCGCCGCGGGTGCCATGTAATGCGGCCTACAGGGCTCCGATCCCGGCAAGGGCGACCACGCGGCGCCTCGAGGGGGCGTCGGCGACGCACTCCTACACCGTCGGTGGGTGGGGTTTCAGCGGCGGTCAGACGACCAGCTACCGGACCTACGCCGAGGTGAGCTGGACGAACGACAGCCAGCTGTACCAGCGATACCTGTGTGGCGAGTCGTCCTACATCACCGGCCGCACGCGGGTCTCCGCAGGGGGATGACCGGGTGTATCAGGGGCGCCGACCTTCGATGGGCTCCCTTGGTGCGATGGTGATCGCCAGCCTCATGTTGGCTGCGTGCTCGGATGGCTCTAGCCGACTCGACGGCGACGCTTTCGACGACGAGCTCTCGACATTGGTGACGAACGTGCCGGTCAGGCCCGGATCCTTCGTCACGTTCGGATCGGTCGCACTTCGCAACACGTCCGGTCATCCCGTCACGCTCGTGAGCGCAACGCCTGTGTGGTCCGAGCACGTCACCGTGTCCAACATCGGCATCTCGCCCTACGGCTTCACGTCGTCCGGGGCAGTCGTAGACCGGCGCGCGCCAGATGCCGTGGACGTGCGCGGTTTCGTCGTCCCGCCCGACCCCGATGATGGCCGGCACGACGCGAACGACGAGGTCTACGGCATCACGATGGAAGTCGCCCTCCACGACGGGGAACTGGCAGGGCTGGTCCTAGGCCTCGATGTGACCTATAGAGACGGCATGAGGCTGCGAACTCAGCGCTTTCCGCTGATGAGCATGGTCTGCCGCTGGACCGGGGACCCCTGCTCCTCGACGTACGAGGGGGTCGAGGCCTTCTACGGAGATCCGCTCGACCTCCTCGAGCAGCTGCGTGATTGATGCCGAGATGGGCGGTGCGTCTCGGATCGGCCTCGTCGAACGCCGAGTGCGGTTGGTCGTTGTGCTCGGGCTGCTCGCGGCGGCCGTGTTCGCCATCGCTCCGCGCGGCGGCAGTGAGACGTTCGAGGGGAGCGGGCCGACCATGAGCGGATCCTTGAAGGACGGCTCGTTCATGGCTGTGGGGGCCGCCCACTTCCGCAACGTGTCCGGGCATCCGATCACACTCGTGCACGCCGCACCGGCTCGAACCGAACACGTCAGCGTGTCCAGCATCGGGATCAACCGCCCGGGGACGACGAACCTCGGATCAGCGCAGGATCAGCCCATCGTCGGCGCCGCGGAGATCCCCGGCTTCGTCGTTCTCCCCGGCGATGGTGAGGACGCGTTCTACACCATCACCATGCAGGTCCGGCTCGACCAGGACGCGGACGCGGGTGCGGTCGTCGGCATGGATGTGCTCTACCTCGACGGCGCCGGCGTGACGACACAGCGCTTCTCCGCTGAGATCGTGGTGTGCCGGTGGTCCGGTGCATCACCGCCGGCCTGCCCGAGCCCCTCCTCGCCGAGGCTCTCGCCGACCAGGCCGGTTGATGCCGCGAGCTACGCGCCGCTGTAGGCGCGCTCGTCGACCGCATCGTCATCGGGTGCGGGCGGGCCGGGCTCGCGCAGGCGGTCGACGAGGACGCCGATGGCGACGAGGAGCACGCCGAGGCGGAGCTCGAACGCCGAGATGAGGAGGTGGCGCAGGGGCTCCTGGCCGCCGCTGTGCCACGTGGCGAGGCCGCTCACCGCGGCCGCCGCGATCAGCACCCACCCGACCGCCACCAGGCGGGGCGGGCGCCGCCCGATCAGCGGCACCGAGAACGCGCCGAGCGCGAACAGCACGAGCGTGGTCTCGGGCCAGAACACGTCGTCGACGAACGGGACCTCGCGGAGGCTCCCGGCGTAGCCCTTCAGGTCGTCCCCGGCGTTGTTGAAGACCCGCTCGGGGTCCTTCATGGGCTCGAGGAAGATGTAGGTGGGGTTCTCGAGGGCGAACCGCACCCAGGTGGCCTTGCCGTCGGACTCGAGCCAGTCCCACCACTCGGCCCACTTCGGGTCGTTGCGGCCGAGCTCGAGGATGCGGGTCCCCGCGTCGGGGCCGAAGCTCGAGCCGGCCTCGCGGATCTCGTCGGCCTGGGGCATGCCGTGGTCGTCGAACCAGTCGACGCGGTCGGGGTAGCCGAGGATGCGGGCCGCGAACACGTCGGCCAGCGGCACCAGGTCGCGGTGGCCGACGAGCGCGGAGGTCATCGACAGGCCGGCGACGAGCACGAGGCCGGCGATCCCGGCCACCGCGAGCCGACGGGGCACGTCCGACGGCGCGAACCGCCGCATCCACACGATGCCGGCGACGGCCAGCACGAGCAGGGTGATCGCGTGGCTGTCCCGCAGCAGGCTCCACGCGAACGCGAGCACGAGGAGGTCGACCACGCTCCCGGTCGAGCGCACCCGGAGGAGCCGGAGCGTGGCGGCCACGATGGCGGCGGCCAGCGAGATGGACAGGGACTCCGACAGCACCTGCGAGTCCCACAGCATGAGGTCGCTCACGCAGGAGAAGCCGAGGACGACGCCCGCCACGGCGACGGCGCGGATGCCGGTGACCCGCAGGGTCCGGACGAGCTCTCCGCACAGCCAGCCCCACGCCAGGCCGGCCACCGCGATGTTGACGTACATGAACGCGTAGCTGGGCTCGTCGCCGGCCGCCTTCAGCACCAGCGGGACGCCGGCGGGGCGGTGCCCCATCCAGAACCGTCCGGAGGACAGCGACCGCTCGGCGATGTCGGCGTACGCGCCCGTGTCGTTCCACCAGCCCGGGACGCGGCCGTTCGCCTGCCACAGACGGAGCGCCACGCTCACGACCGCCACCCCCGCCGCCACGAGGACCGGGATCGTCATCCACGTCCTCCAGGCGCGCACGGCCGAGCACCCTAGGCCACCCGCCCCCGACCGCTACCGTCGCCACCGTGGCCTCGGTGGACGTGCGGACGCGGACCTCGAACGACCTGCGGGACGTCGACGCCGAGGCCTTCTTCGCCGAGGAGCTCCCCGCGCTGATCGACGAGCGCGGTCCGCTCGCCGTGGCCGGCGCACGGGAGATGGCACTCCGAGCTAGAGGACAGCCTCGAGGGCGGCCGCGATGGGCTGGGGATCGTTCACGAGGTCGAGGTGTCCACCCAGCCTGACCGTGACCGTCCAACCGAGCTCGACGGCGCGCTCGGCCTCGGGCCGGTAGGTCTCGCTGAGCAGGACGTAGGAGGACTCGCTGGAGCCTGTCGGCGCGGAGAGCTCGACCGCTGTCTCGTAGAAGCGCAGAGGAACGCGCGGGAGCTCCTGCTCGACGACGCGTCGTCGTTCGTCGTCAGGGATGAGGAATCGCATCGTCCCTTCTCCCCACCATGTCGACCAGGGCCGAAGCACTCCGTCCTCGGTCAGGTCACGAAGCTGGCCGAGGAAGTCCGCTCCGGGCATATGACGGCCGGGCCCGGGTGCGAGCCCGGCGTCGACATAGACCGTGTGCGCCGCTCCGACGGTGGCCGCGATCGACGAGAGGAAGAAGCCGGCGCCGCTGTGCCCGACGACCAGGGGACGCCGCCACACCCCTGGCGCGGCGGCGCCGGCGGCGGACAGGAAGGCGGCGGGGTCGCCGGAGGTCGATGGTGGGCGCAGGTCCGGCACGACGACATCGTGTCCGTGGGCGTCGAGCTCCTCGGCAACCCATCGCCAGGTCGTTGGCCCGACGAGGGGGCTGTGCACGAGGAGCACCTGCATGCGGGCCTCAGTTGGGTGGCGGCGACGAGGCCAGCGCCTCCATCTCCGCGAGCCAGTCGCCGAAGGGCCACGCCCCCCACGCGCACCACGTCGCACCGGCCGCCTCGTAGTCGGCCGGGGGGTGCTCGCCGTCGAGCATGACGACGACGTCGAAGCCCGGCCGGGTGGCGGTGTCGCCCAACGTGGCCACGAGGTCGGCGACCATCTCGGGGGTGGCGGGTGCGCCGGTCGGACCGATCGGCAGGTACCCGTCCCAGCGGGCCGCTCGCTCGAGCGGCTTGGGGTTGGGCCACTTGCCGGCCACCCAGATGGGCGGGCGCGGGTCCTGGACCGCCCCGGGACGGAGGTGGGCGTCGACGCCGGCTGCCTCGTCGAGCACCGGCTCGCCCCGCAGGTAGCCGTCGAGCAGCGCCAGGCCCTGGTCGAGCAGCGCGGCGCGGCCGTGGCGGTCGCCCTCGTCGCCGAACGCGGCGAAGTCGTCGGTCCCGGGCTCGCCCAGGCCGACGCCGAGGATGGCCCGGCCGCCGCTGAGGTGGTCGAGCGTCACCACCTCCTTGGCCAGCTTCTGGGGACGGCGGCGGGCGACCGGCGTGATCATCGTGCCGAGCCGCACCCGCGCCGTCTGCACGGCGGCGGCGCCGAGCACCACCCACGGGTCGAACACCTCCACGTCGAGCGAGCGCATGAAGTGCAGGTGGTCCCAGAGGAAGTACCCGTCCCAGCCGTTGGCGTCCGCCGCCACGGCGATCTCCACCAGCCGGTGCGGGTCGCCCATGTTCGGGAGCGAGAGCGCGGTCCGCATGCCGCCGGTTGTACCTCAACCGCGAGCACGCCGCCGTGGTAGAGGTGGTCCATGCCGCTGCGTCGTATCGACCCGACCCGCCGGCGCGGTCCCGTGTACCGGGTGTGGGCCCACCTCGCCGGGACGCGACCGGTCCTGTTCCTGTCGCGCCACGTCGCGTGGAAGCTCGACCCGTTCCTGCTCCGCCTCACCAGGGGACGGCTGGGGTTCGGCCTGCTCCTGCCGACGGCGCTGCTCGAGACCCGAGGCGCTCGGACCGGCGCGCTCCGGCGCAACGGCGTCCTCTACTTCCACGACGGAGACGATGTCGTGGTCGTCGCGTCGAAGGCCGCGGCGCCCGAGCACCCGGCCTGGTTCCACAACGCCCGTGCCCACCCCGAGGTGCGGCTGGGCGACGAGCCGTTCACCGCCGAGGTGGTGACCGACGAGGACGAGCGGTTCCGCCTGTGGGTCCTGGCCGACCGGGTGTTCCCGCCCTTCGCCCGCTACCGGGCCGTCACCGCCCGCGTCGGCCGCGAGATCCCGCTCCTGCGCCTCCGCCCCCGGTCTGCCTGACAGCGTTCGAGCGACGACCTCGCCGTCAGCGCTTGCCGCGGCGGACCTCCGTGGCGAGGGCGTCGAGGCGCTGCTCCCAGAACCGGCGGAACGGGTCGAGCCAGCCGTCGACCTCGCGCAGCGGCGTGGCATCGAGGGCGTACAGGCGGCGGGCCCCCTCGGGCCGGACCCGGGCGAAGCCGTTCTCGCGGAGCACCTTGAGGTGCTGCGACACGGCCGGCTGCGAGAGCCCGAACTCGGCGTGGATCACCTCGACGACCTCGCCCGACGCGTGCTCGCCGTCGGCCAGCAGCTCGAGGATCCGGCGCCGCACCGGGTCGCCCAGCACGTCGAACGCGTGCATCAGCCGCCCGTGTACGCCGCGACGCAGCGGTCGGCCATCGCCCGCGCCTCGTCGGCGGGATCGCCTCCGGCGATGTGGGCCTCGCACCAGCCGGCACCGCTGCGGCGCATGAGGTCGAGGCCGGCCGGAGACGCCTGCCACGCCATCACCTCGTCGCCGTCGACGGCATCGCCGGTCGTCGTGTGCAGGACCAGCCCCATGAGCGCGAGCTCCCACCCCATGCCCACCGCGCCCGGTCCGAACTGGTCCCAGTGCGCGTCGGTGGGAACCGTGTGCGACAGCTCGAGCCGGGCCCGGCCGCCATCGACCGGTGTCAGCCGGACGTCGAGCCAGGACACCCCGCCGTTGGACTCCCAGGTGACGGCGAGGTGCTCCGGCGGGTCGCACTCGAGCACGGTGCCGCCGGCGTTGCCCTCGATCTGGAAGCGCCCGCCGACTCGCAGCTCGCCGGTGACCGGAAGGAACCAGCGGGGCAGCCGCTCCGGGTCGGACACGCACTCCCACAGGTCCTCGACGGTCGTGTCGAGCTCCCTCGTGGCCCGGACGACCCGGGTGGTGACCCCGTCCCGCTCCCCCTGGACGACCTCCCGAGCGGTCCCCCCGATCAGCGCGTCGACATCGATATCCATGTCCTCGAATATAAGTGATCATGGATACGATGTCGAGCCCGTCCCCGAGTGCACGCGCTCCTCGACGAGGTCGAGGAGCTGGGCCAGCCCCTCCGCCGGGTCCGGGCCCGACTCGACCTCGTCGAGGACGAGCGTGATCAGGGTCCCCCCGGCCACGGGGTCGAGGCGCCAGGTCAGCCACACCTCCGGATCCTCGGTGCCCGGCTGGCCATCGATGGCGACCATCCTCCCGGCGCCCTCCGAGCCGGCCACGACCCGGGCCCGGGTCGACCAGAAGCGCTCCACCACCGAGGCGAGCGCGGCCTCGACGCGACCCGGAGGGCCATCGACGACCCGCGCTGCCTCGTAGGTCCACATGGCCGTCAGGCGGCGAGGACCTGGGCGATGAGCTCGTCCAGCAGCTCCTGGCCCGGCGCCGGGATGATGGGCTGGCCCGCGAGCCGGCGGACGACCTCGAAGGCCTCGTGGATCGCGTCACCGCTCACAACAGGCCCGTGCGCCGAGGCGACGGCCAGGACGCCGAGCGCCTCGACCGCGTCGACGTGGCGACGGTACGCGGCCGGATCGAGCCACTGGTGCCACGGCGACACGAGGCTGTTCATGGCCGGCATGCTCTCCTCGAGCAGGTCGGACGGCATCTCGTGGACATCGAGCGTCCCCGGCGTGAGACAGGCGAAGGAGTCGACGATCCACATGGCCGCGGTCGTCGGGTCGTACAGCCCTCGCGTGGTCGGGCCGTCGAAGATCGGGGGCTTGAACAGGCGGAGCACCCGATCGCCCACGTCGAGGCTCCCGCCCTCGTCGATCCACCTCATGCGCTCGAGGGGCAGCGCGGGCTTCTCGAGGGCGAGTCGCTCGACGCTGAAGAAGTTCGTGACGAGCGTGGCCTGCGGGCACCGCTCCAGCGCGTCGAGCAGCCCGCCCGTGTGATCACCGTCGTCGTGGGACAGGAAGATCCAGCGGACGTCCTCGGGCTCGACGAGCGAGAAGACCTTGTCGAGCCAGAGCTCGCGGTGGACCGGGGCGCCGGTGTCGACGATCACGGGCTCGGCGCCACGGATCAGCATCGTGTTGACGGGGACGAACAGCCCGTCACCGGCGGGGAAGAGGTTCGGGATCAGCCAGGTCTCCGGCGCGATCTCCACGGGCTCGGTGGCCGGGACTCCGGCGAGGACATCGTCAGCGTGCATGTCGGCATCTCCTTGGTCGTGGGATGCCGTCACGATGCGGCCACCGTGGGTCGACGACCATCCCGCCCCCCGGTGGTCCTCCCTCGGGCACGACCCCCCAGGTGAGGGGGTCCCCCGGAGCCGCTGGAGGAGTACGGTGAGCCCATGGGCAGGGCGTCGGCGGCGGCCCGGACGCGGGAGGCGGTGGAGCGGGTCTGCTCGGCCGCGGACAGCGCCGACGAGCTGCTCGAGGGCCTCGAGGCGGAGCTGCAGCGGGCCGTCCCCCACGATGCCTCGATCTGGTTCGGGCTGGACCCGGTCACGATGCTGGCGACGGCGCCGAGCCGGGTCGAGGGGATGGACGCCGCCCTGTGCGACACGTTCTGGCACCTCGAGTTCCACGAGCACGACGCCGGCCTGTTCACGGACCTCGCCCGGGGCGAGGGAGCCACGGCGCTCCGGCTCGCGCTCGACGACCGGGTCGGACGCAGCATCCGGTACCGCGAGTGCCTGGTGCCCCAGGGGTACGACGACGAGCTGCGGGCGGTCTTCCAGTCCGGCGGGTCGGCGTGGGGTGCGATGGCGCTGTACCGGGAGGGCGGCCACGACGCCTTCGACGGCCAGGACGTCGCGCTCGTGCAGTCGATCAGCGGCATCGTCGCCGACGCGCTCCGGGTCCACGTGCGCCGGGCCGTCCCGTGGCTCGAGCCCTCGGCGCCCGGGCTGGTCGTGATCGACGAGTCCGGGAGCATCGTGTCGGCGAACGGCGAGGCGGTCGACTGGCTGCGCCTGCTGTGGCCGATGAGCTCCGACGGGGACCCCGGGCGGGTGAGCCCCGCGGATCTGCTGGAGCTGCGGGATCGCAGCGTCGGCGTACCGACACCACTGTTCGCGCTGATCGCCAAGGCCCGCGCCGTGGCGGAGGGGCGCGAGCGCGGCCCGGCCCGCCTCCGGCTGCGGGACGAGCGGGGCCGCTGGATCGTCCTCCACGCCTCGGTCATGTCCGGTTCGCTCGGCGGCACCGGCCAGGTCGCCTTGATGATCGAGGCCGCCAAGTCCGCGGAGGTCGCCCCGATCATCATCGACGCCTACTCGCTGACGCCCCGGGAGCGTGAGGTGCTGGGCGCCATCGCGCGGGGCGCGTCGACCGCGGAGATCGCGTCGGAGCTCTTCCTGTCGCACCACACGGTCCGTGACTACGTGAAGACGGTGTTCGAGAAGCTCGACGTCTCGAGTCGGGGCGAGCTGGTGGCCCGCCTCTTCGCGGAGCACTACACGGACGGGCTCCACGCCCGCATGGTCCACGTCGACTGAGAGGGTCGTCATGGTTCGACGCGTGGTCACGGGACACCGGGACGGGCGCTCGACGTTCGTCGTCGACGAGGTGGTCGAGCCGATGCCGCTCGGCCCGGGCGGGGACACGTGGCCGGTCTGGGGCCGAGACGACACCGCCCGGTTCCCCGACGACGGGTCCCAGCCCGAGGTGACGACGCCGTTCCCCCCGGTGGGTGGCTGCCGGATGCTGGTCATCCGGCTGGCGGCGGGGCAGAGCGAGGCGTTCGACCGGTTCGTCACGGAGGGGTTGGCCGAGTTCGCCGACCCCGGCCAGCCGGGGATGCACCGCACGGCGTCGCTCGACTTCGACATCGTCCTGTCCGGATCGGTCGTGCTCCAGCTCGACGAGGGTGAGGTCGAGCTGCACGCCGGCGACATCGTCGTGCAGAACGGCACGCGCCACCGGTGGGAGAACCGGGGCGCGGAGGACGCCGTGCTCGCGGTCGCCATCGTGGGCGCGGAGCACGAGCTCGGCTAGCTAGCGGACGAGGGCGTAGGTGGGGACGGGGCGGCGAGCTGCCGCAGGAGCGCCGTGGCGCGAGGGTCGGATGTCGCCGCGGCCGTGTCGAAGAACGCCTGCTGCACCACCGGGACCGTGCGGGCCTCGTCCATCGGGTTGCGTCCCATCACCTCCAGCACGGTGCTCCCCGGCTCGATGCGGACGACGGGCGTCCCGCTCTGACGCAGCCGGTGCACCTCGCGATCGAGCTTGCGACGGGCGTGCCACCGCATCGGCGCGTCGGCTGGGCGCGTGCCTCGCCGCGCGGACATCGGGGACACGACGATCACGAGGTCGACGTCCGCCCTGAGGAGGACGTCGGCGTTCGTCGGCGAGTGGACGCCCCCGTCGATGTACGCGAGGCCGTCGACCCGTACGGGAGCGAAGTACCCCGGGATCGCGCACGACGCGGCGACCGCAGTGGCCAGCGTCGTCGTCGGCGAGCCCGGCCGGCCGAAGGTGACGCGCCGGCTGTCGGATCGCCGGGCCGCGCAGATCCACAGCCCCGACGGCCAGGTGCCGGCGGCCAGCTGGTCGAGCGCCACCAGGTGGCGGGTGAGGTCGACCTGCCCCGACGGGGCCAGCGTGAGCGCGGCGGCCAGCGGCGAGATCCGCCACGGCCGGACGACGAGCCGGCGCAGCAGGTGCCTGGACGGCAGCCGCCACGGGCGAAGCAGGTGACGACCGTCGAACGGCGGCAGGTCAGGCCGTTCCGTACCGATGGCGTCGAAGATCGTGGCGCCCTCGGCGGAGATGGGGGTCTCGACGGCCCAGGCCGCCAGGTCACGCGCCGGGACCCCGAGGCGCAGCGCGGCACCGGTGATGGAGCCGGCCGACGTCCCCACGATCACCTCCGCGGTGCGTGGGTCCCACCCGAGGTCGAGGGCCAGCGCCGCCAGCACGCCGGCGTGGTACGCCTGGGCGACCAGCCCGCCCGCGCCGAGCACGAGCCCCACCTTGGGTCGCTCGGCTGCCATGCCGCCGACCATGCCCGTTCGGGCGACGGCAGAGCCCAGGTCACGTCGATGTGCGCGACAGTCGTGGCGTGGAGGGGCGAGATCGGACCGTCATCACCGGGACCGTCGAGCTGCCGCACCCGCCCGAGGATGTGTTCGCGGCGGTGATGAGCCCGGAGATCGCGCCGCAGATCGACCCGGCCGTCCGCCGCTGGGAGCCGGACCGCCGCCCCATCGGCATCGGCACCACGTTCGAGATCCGCGGCTGGTTCCAGTGGCTGCCGATCCGCGGGACGTCGCGGGTGACGGAGTGGGATCCGCCCCATCGCGGGGTGTTCGAATCGATCCGGCCCATCCGACCGTTGCGGGTGCTGGCCGTCCACGAGCTCGAGCCAGACGGCGCGGGCACCCGCTACACGTGGAGCCAGACGTTCTTCCACGACGGACGTGTCGGCCGGCTCGCAGCACGGGTCATCACCCCGCTCGTCGCGCGCACGATCGCCGACCAGCACCGGACCCTCGCGGCGTGGCTCGACGCCCACCCAGGCGCCAGCGGGTTCGCGCAGCTCTGAGCGGCGGGGACGGAAGCCCAGAAATTCCTGACGACGGCTGTCGATCCCGGCGATCCCGTTCGTGGAGAGGGGGAGCGGCCCGATCCGGGGCTGCCGAACCCCTAGGAGGGACCGCCATGTCCGTCACCACCGAGACCCTGACCGCCGCATCGGCGGCCACCACCGAGACGAGCTCGCTGCGGCGCAGCACGGTCGTCTCCGGCCTCGTGGCCGCCGCCGTCACCACGGTGGCGGCCGCCGTCGCCGACGCCGCCGGCGTGAGCTTCGAGATCGAGGGCGAGGTGATCCCGCTCCTCGGGTTCGCCCAGATGACGGTCCTCGGCGCCGTCATCGGCGGCCTCCTGCTCGCCGGCCTGAACCGGTGGAGCGGCTCGGCCCGCACCCGGTTCGTCCAGGCGACCGTGGCGCTGACCGCCCTGTCCTGCGTCCCGTCGCTCGCCATGCCCGACGACGCCGGCACCCAGATCACGCTCGTGGCCCTGCACGTCCTGGCCGCCGCGATCGTCGTCCCCGTCCTCGCCCGCCACGCCCGCAGCTGACCCTGCCCACCCACCGACGATTCGAAGGAGACTGATCACCATGCCCCAGTACCTGATCTCCGTCTGGCACGACGACGACTACGCGGACAACGACTGGTCCGACCCCGAGATCCAGCGCCTCGGCCAGCAGGTCGGCGCGGTCAACGAGGAGATGGAGCGCACCGGCGCCTGGGTGTTCGGTGCCGGCCTGCAGCCGCAGTCCACGGCGACCGTGGTGCGGGCCGCCGGCGGCGACATCTCGATGACCGACGGCCCCTACGCCGAGACCAAGGAGCAGATGGGCGGCTTCTGGGTCATCGAGGCGCCCGACCTCGACAAGGCCCTCGAGTGGGCCGGCAAGTGCGCCGCCGCCTGCGAGGGCCCGGTGGAGCTCCGCCCCATGCAGGTGGATGGCTGACCCGACCGACTCGCTCGACGAGGTCTTCCGGCGAGAGGCCGGCCGCTGCACCGCCACCCTGATCCGCGTCCTCGGCGACATCGACCTCGCCGAGGACGCGGTCGCGGAGGCGTTCGCCGTCGCCGCCGAGCGCTGGCCGGTCGACGGGGTGCCCCCGAACCCCGGCGGCTGGATCACGACGACCGCCCGCAACCGGGCCATCGACCGGCTGCGCCGGGAGTCGACCCGGGACGACCGCCACCTCGCCGCCCATCGACTGCACACCCACGACATGGACCCTCCCGCTTCTCCTGACCCCGAGCTCGGCGACCTCGACGCCTTCGTCGACGTCGTCCCGGACGACCAGCTGCGGCTGATGTTCCTCTGCTGCCACCCGTCGCTCGCCGCGGACGCGCAGGTGGCGCTGACCCTGCGCCTGCTCGGCGGGCTCGAGACGCCGGAGATCGCCCGCCTCTTCGTCGTCCCGGAGGCGACGATGGCCCAGCGCATCGTGCGGGCCAAGCGCAAGCTGCGCGACAACCACGCGCCGTACCGCGTGCCGCGAGGGGCCGAGCTCCCCGACCGGCTGGCCGCCGTGCTGGCCGCCGTGTACCTGATCTTCACCGAGGGCCACACCGCGACGTCCGGCTCGTCATTGACCCGGGTCGACCTCTCTCGTGAGGCGATCCGCCTGGGACGCGTGCTCACCGAGCTCATGCCCGACGAGCCCGAGGCGGTCGGCCTGCTGGCGCTGATGCTGCTGACGGAGTCCCGTCGCCCGGCGCGCGTGGCGGCCGACGGCTCGATGATCCGGCTGGCCGACCAGGACCGCTCGCGGTGGGACGGCGACCTCATCACCGAGGGCCACGCGCTCGTGCGGGCCTGCCTGCGCCGCAACGCGCCGGGCCCGTTCCAGATCCAGGCCGCCGTCGCCGCCGTGCACGCCGATGCCGCGTCCGTCGGCGAGACGGACTGGTCCCAGATCGTGGCCCTGTACGACCAGCTGTACGCGCTGCGACCCAACCCCGTCGTCGCCCTCAACCGGGCCGCCGCCATCGGCGAGCTGGACGGCCCGGCCGCCGGCCTCCTGGCCCTCGAGCTGCTCGACGCGGACGCGCTGGCCGACTACCAGCCGTACCACGCCGCCCGCGCCGACCTCCTCGCCCGCGCCGGTCGCCGCGACGACGCGCTCGCCGCCTACGACCGGGCCATCGAGCTCACGAGGAACCCGACCGAGCGCTCCTTCTTGGAAGCCCAGCGCGCCACCATCGGCTCGTAGGCGTAGTTGGGGGCGCTGCTTCTCGCGCCTGCGCCTGGCCCGGGCCAGACTGGGGACCGATGACCGTGTGGCTCGCCGTCCTGGGCGCGATCGCGCTGTGCGCCGTCGGGGCTTGGACGGTGACCCACCCCGATGGCGGCTACCGGGCCGCCGGTGGCGTCGGCTCGGGCCTCAGCCCCTCGACGCGCCGGGCGTGCGGCGTGGCCCTCATCGTGTTCGCGGTGGTGGTCGTGGTGATCGCCCTCGCGGACCCCGCCATGGCGCTGGGTCGCTCGGG
>DATFFY010000274.1:0-5232 GCA_035249805.1 Acidimicrobiales bacterium
GTTCCTCGAGGGCCACCCCGCCATCGCGTCGGTGTCGTACCCGTACCTCCCGAGCCACCCGCAGCACGACCTGGCCAAGCGCCAGATGCGGAACGGCGGCACCGTCGTCACCTTCGAGGTGGCCGGCGGCGCCGACGCGGCCATCCGCGCCATCGACGGGTGCCGGCTGGCTCGCATCGCGCTCTCCCTCGGCGGCCCGGAGACGCTCCTCACCCACCCCGCCACGATCGCCGGGCGCTACACCCCCGCGGAGCGGGCCGAGCTGGGCGTCACCGACGGCCTCGTCCGCATGTCCGTCGGCCTCGAGCACCCCGACGATCTCGAACGCGACCTCGCGCAGGCGCTCGACGCGGTGTGACCGACTGGGCTCGCGCGAGCCTCGTTGGCGCGGGGCTGCCCGTCGCCCCGGTGGGGCGCGGCGAGGCCGCCTGCCGTTCTCGCGACGCCTGACACACAGATGCGTGTGTCGAGCGTCGCGAGTTCCGGGGGCTCGCACCCCGGCGTGACTGCGACGTAGTGCCCGGGAACGGACCGCTCGGCCGCTTCGCCGCGTCCTTGGGGTTGCTCAGCCCTCGAGGAAGCCGGCGAGGGCCTCGGCGTTGGTGCCGGAGCCGACCATGCGGACGAACTCGGCGTCCTCCCGCTCGCGTGCGGCCCGTCCCGCGTCGAGCCGGGCCGCCACCATGAGGCGCTTCGTGGTCTGCAGCGAGTCGACCGACAGCTCGCCGAGCCGGCGCGCCGTGGCCATCGCGTCGTCGAGGGCCGCACCCGGCTCCGTGGCGCGGAAGGCGAGCCCGCAGGCGACGGCGTCCTCCGCGGAGAGCCAGTCGCCGGTGAACACGAAGTGGGCGGCGGCCTGCCACCCCATCCGCTGCGGCAGGAGCAGGCTGCCGGCCGCCTCGGTGGTCACGCCGAGCGTCACGAACGGCACCTTGAGGCGGGCGTCCGGATCGATCCACACGATGTCGCAGTACGGGAGGATCGTGGCGCCGATGCCCACGCCGATGCCGTTGACGGCGGCGAGCAGGGGCTTGTCGAACTCCTCCAGCACGGGGATGAAGCCCCGGTAGCCGTGGAGCTCGCCGTCGCCGTGGTCGACCGGCGCGAGCATCTCGCCGAGGTCCTGGCCGGCCGAGAACGCGCGCCCGGTCCCGGTGAGCACGACGCAGCGCAGCTCCGGGTCGGCCTGGGCGCCGAGCAGGGCATCGCGGGTCCCGTCCCACACCTCGTCGTTGAAGGCGTTCAGGGCGTCGGGCCGGTTCCAGGTGACGAGGCGCACGCCGGCGGCGTCCTCGACCGTGACGAGGGGGGTGGGCACGTCTGCCACTCTGGCAGGTCGTGCCGGAGATGATCGAGGTGGAGCAGTACCGACGAGCGGTGGAGCAGGTCGTCGGGCGCCGGATCCGCCGCGTCGACGCGCCGGACGACTGGTACGTGAAGGGCGGCGCCACGCCGGCCGCGATCCGGGCCGCGCTGCGGGGGCGGACGGTCACCGGGACCCGCCGGATCGGCAAGCTCCTCCTCGTCGACACCGACGGCCCGGTGCTGGGCCTGCGCTTCGGCATGACCGGCCGGGTCCTCGTCGACGGCCAAGCCCCCATCGAGCGCCTCGAGTACTCGTCCGGGCGCCTCGAGCCCGCTTGGGTGCGGTTCGCCCTGCGGTTCGACGGTGGCGGCCGGCTCGAGGTGGTCGACCCCCGGCGGCTCGGCGGGGTGGAGCTGGACCCGACGGAGGACCGGCTCGGCCCCGACGCGCTCGCCATCGGACCCGGTCGGCTCCGCACCGGCCTGGCCGCGAGCCGCGCACCGGTGAAGGCCTGGCTCCTGGATCAGCACCGGGTGTCCGGGGTCGGCAACCTGTTGGCCGACGAGGCGCTGTGGCGGGCCGGCATCGACCCGGCCAGGGCCGCGGCCGACCTCACGCCGACGGAGGCCCGGCGGCTCCACCGCCACCTGCTCGCCACGATCACCGAGCTCTCGGACCGCGGCGGGAGCCACACCGGGGACCTGCAGATCGCCCGCCAGCGTGGCGCGATGTGCCCCCGCGACGGCACGCCGCTCGAGCGTCGCACCATCGGCGGCCGCACCACGTACTCCTGTCCCCGCCACCAGCGCTAGCGCCGGCCGGGGGTACGGTGGGGATCCCCCCGGGCCGGCAGCAGGAGACCGAGTGACCCCAGCAGCATCACGACGGCGCGGCGCCGCGGTGCTCGCCCTGACCGTCCTGCTGAGCGTGCTCGCGCTGTGGACCACGACGCGATCGGGAGCCGCGCAGGTGTTCTGCGAGCAGGAGGACGGCACCTTCGTCCCCTGCGACATCACCACCACGACCGAGGAGACCACGACCTCCGTCGAGGAGACGACGACCACCGAGGACGACGTCGACGACACGGACACGACCGAAGGCACCGTCGAGCCCGAGGAGCTCGTCACCGAGCCGTCCGTCACGGTGTCCACGCTCCGGAACGTCCTGATCCCGGGGGACGGCACCGAGGGGGCGGAGAACACGACCACCACGTCCAAGACGCTCGCGTCGGGGACCGACGGCCTGTCGGACGAGACGCTCATCCTGCTGGTCGTGGGCGGGCTCGGCATGGTCGCCGCCGTCGTCGGCCTGCTCACCTGGCGCTACTGGACGGCCACCCGGCCGACCGTCGCGGACCCCCGCGGCGCTCGCTAGGTTGGGCGGCGATGGGTGACGCCCTCGACGTCGACGCGATGCTCCAGCGCTTCCGCGACCGGGCGGCCGCCGTCCGCAACCGCCCGCTCCCGCCGGTGGCGGGGGAGGAGCGCACGCAGTTCATCGAGCAGGCGCAGCGCGACTTCCAGGACTACGCGATCATCGGCGACGCCCAGGCCACGATCGAGGACGGCGTCCTCGTCCTGCGCGTCGACCTGCGGCCGTCGTCCGAGTAGCGGGTGGCCGGCGGCCGGTTCGACGAGGCGATCGCCGCGATCGATGCGGCGAACGCCGACGACCCGAACACCATCGAGGTGCGGGGCGAGGTCCGCCCGAAGGAGCTGGCCCACGCCGAGCTCATGACCGAGTGGGTGCGCCGACTCGACCCCGACGCCAGCGAGGCGCAGCTGCTTGCCGCGCGCGCCCACCACCTCCGGCGCTGGACCTCCCCCCGGTCGACGTACCCGGAGGGTCGGGCCGGCTACCTCCGCTGGCGCACCGACCTGAAGAAGCAGCACGCCGAGGAGGTCGGCGGGATCCTGGCCGCCGCCGGCTACGACGGCGACACGATCGACGCGGTGCAGCGGATCGTGAAGAAGGTCGGGCTCGGCTCGGATCCCGCCGTGCAGGTGCACGAGGACGCCCTCTGCCTGGTGTTCCTCGAGACGCAGCTCGCCGCGACGGCCGACCAGCTGGGCGACGACCACATCGTCGAGGTCATCCGGAAGACCGCCGCGAAGATGAGCCCGGCCGGCCTGGCGGCGGTCGAGTCCATCCCCCTGCGCGACCAGGACCGCGAGCTGCTGGCGAAGGCCTTGGCCGAGCCGTGATCCGTCTGTGTGCCGAACACGGCGCCATGCACCGTCCCTGGCGCACAGACGTTGTTACCCGCGGGCGCCGGAGCGGTTGATCGTGCTCTGGTCGGTGCCGAGGTAGGACTCGATCACCGCGGGGTGCTCGAGCACCTCGTCCGGGGTGCCCTCGGCGATGACGCCACCGAGCTCGAGGGCGATCATGTGGTCGCAGATCGTCCGCAGCAGCGGCATGTCGTGCTCGATGACGAGCACCGCGCACCCGATCTGGTCGCGGACCCGCAGCAGCAGCGGCCCGAGGGCCTCCGTCTCCTTCTGGGCGACGCCGCCCGACGGCTCGTCGAGCATGAGCACCTTCGGGTCCTGGGCGAGGATGCAGGCCAGGTCGACGATGCGGCGGCTGCCCGTGGAGAGCTCGCCGGTGAGCTTCTGGCGGAAGGCGCCGAGCCCCATGAGCTCGATGAGCTCGTCCACCTTCTCGGCCACCGCCAGCTCGCTCTCGTACGAGGCGGGGAGCTGGAACGCGGCCGCCACCATGTCGGTGGAGGCGAGATGGCGCTCACGCGCGACGGCGATGGTCTCCGCGACGGTGAGGGTCGGGTAGAGCAGGGCGTCCTGGAACGACCGTGACACACCGCCGCGGGCCCGCTCGTGGGGGGCCCACTCGGTGACGTCGTGGCCGCGGACGCGGACCCGGCCGGAGTCGATCGGCAGGAACCCGGAGATGCAGTCCATCAGCGTGGTCTTGCCGGCACCGTTGTGGCCGATGAGGCCGAGGATCTGCCCGTCCTTCAGCTGCAGGTCGACGTCGTTGACGGCGGTGATGCCGCCGAAGCGCTTCGTGAGCCCGGCGCACTCGAGCATGACCTCGGCGTCCTCGGGGATCTTCCGCCGCCCGGTCTTCGCGGCGAGGCGGCGCTCCTCCGGGGTCTGCAGCTCCTCGTCCTCCACGCCGGCGGCGGCGCCCGAGATGAACACCGAGCGGAGGATGTCGGGGCGGTCGAGCAGCTCCTGGGCGGGGCCGGTGAACCGGACCTCGCCCTTCTCCATGAACACGGCCCGCTCGGCGAGGTTGAGGGCGACGTTCACGGACTGCTCGACGATCACGATCGTGGTGCCGCGCTGGTGGATCTCCTGCACGACCTCGAGCAGCTGCGCCACGATCGTCGGGGCCAGGCCGAGGGACAGCTCGTCGATCATCAGGAGCTCGGGCCGCGTCATCAGCGCGCCCCCGAGGGCCAGCATCTGCTGCTCGCCGCCCGAGAGGTTGCCGGCCATCTGGCCCGCCCGCTGCTGCAAGATCGGGAAGAGCGCCTCGACCTCGGCCTTGGCCGCGTCGACGCGGTCCTGGTCCTTGCGGATCAGCCAGCCCGCCAGGCGCAGGTTCTCGGCCACGGACAGCGTGGGGAACACGCCCTTGCCGCCGGGCATCAGCGAGATGCCGCGGTGCGTCGTGACGTCGGCGGACAGCTTCGTGACGTCCTCGCCGTTGAAGAGCACGGTGCCGGCCGTGGGCCGCACGAGGCCGCAGATGCCCTTCAGCAGGGTGGACTTGCCGGCGCCGTTGGTGCCGAGGAGGGCGACGATCTCGCCCCGCTCCACGTCGAAGTCGACGTCGAAGAGGATCTGCACCGGCCCGTAGGCCATGTCGACGCCGCGGCAGGAGAGAAGAGGCTCAGTCTGCGTCATCGTTCGCTCCGCAGGCTCGCTCACCGGCCCGCTCCGAGCAGGTCGTCGGCT
>DATFFY010000275.1:0-2592 GCA_035249805.1 Acidimicrobiales bacterium
GGGGACGGGCCCGCCCGGAGCGGGTGGCCCCTCCGCAGTGAGCGGTGGCGCGACGCCGGCCGGAGGCGCGGCCGAGGCGCGCACCGCGTCGGACCGCGGGATCTCGCCGGACAAGGTGAAGGTCGGCTTCATGCTGCAGAACCCCGCGGGCCTCGCGGGTGCCGGGTTCTCCACCGGGCAGCGCAGCGACGGGCCGGCCTACATCGAGGCGATGGCTCGATGGGCCACGGAGAACGGCGCCGCCCACGGGCGCGAGGTGGTGCCGGTCGTCCGGCTCACCGATCCCACGAGCGTGGCCGATCAGGCGGCGGCCTGTCGCGCGATGGTGGACGACGCGAAGGTCTTCGCGGTGATCGACGTGGCCGCCATGCTCGACACCCCCGCCCTCGACTGCCTCGCCAACCGCAGGAAGGGGGACACGCCGTTCGTCCACTCGGTGATGTGGTCGCGCGACTGGCAGGCCCGCTCCGGTGGCAACGAGGTCAGCTACCAGGCCGCGATCGATCGCATCGCCGTCACCTGGGCCCGCGACCTCGCGGCGATCGGCTGGCTCCCGAGGGGCGCCACGGTCGGGGTCTTCGGCGACAACTGCCCTGCGACCGAGCCGACGGTCCGGAACGTCCTCAAGCCCGCGCTCGAGGCCCGCGGCGCGGGGCGGGTGGTGGTCGGGCTCCACGACTGCAACATCCAGGCGGTGGTCGCCCAGCCCCCGGCCATCGCGACGCAGATGCGCCTCGAGGGCGTCACCCACGTGCTGATCGTCAGCAACTTCGTCGCGGGGCAGGTCTTCGTCACGACCATGGCATCGCAGAACCACCGGCCGAGGTACTCGACCTCGGACTGGTTCCTCAACACCTCGGACTCCACGCAGGCGAACTTCAACCCGGACCAGTTCGACGGGGCCATCGGCATCGCGTCGCTCGGGTCGATGCTCACGCAATCGGGAAGGGCCCCGTATCCGGGCTGGCAGACCTGCTCGAGGATCGCCACCGAGGCCGGGCTGCCGCCGATCGGTCCCGGCGACGACTCGTCGACGGAGCTGCTGAGCCTGTGCGACAACTTCCTGCTGTTCCTCGACGCCGTGAACGCCGCGGGCACGAACCCGACGCGCGCGTCGTGGCGGCAGGCCGTCGCCAACCTGGGCGAGCACCCCAGTGCGGTGTTCGGGCCAAGCCGGTTCGCGCGGGGCAAGCTCACCGGCTCCGATTACGTGCACACCGTCCAATGGCAGCGCGGCTGCCGGTGCTGGAGGTCGATCAGCGACTCCCGCCCGGCCGCCCCCGGATGACCCTGGGAGCCCGAGCTGATCGACTACGACCCCTTCCGGTGCGACAACGAGTCCCTGTACGAGGTGTACGGGCGCCTGCGCGAGGAGGCCCCGGTCCACTGGGCCGAGGCCACCGGGACGTTCGTGCTGTCGCGCCACGCCGACGTGCACTGGGCCCTCGGGGAGACGGAGGCCCTCTCCTCCGACGCCATGCGGGGCGTGCTGCTGAACCAGCCGATGGGCACCGGCAAGGAGCGCCTGCCCCGCGAGGAGCACATGGGCACCATCGTGGCCGTCGACCCGCCGGACCACACCGCCCTCCGCCGCATCGTGAACCGCGGGTTCACCCCCCGGCGGATGCAGAGCTGGTACGAGCACATCGACGGGATCGCCACGGCCTGCCTCGGCGCCGCGACGGCAGGGGAGCCCTTCGACGTGGTCGCCGGCCTGGCGGCGCCGCTGCCGGTGCGGGTGATCACGGCGATGGTCGGCGCCGATCCCGCCGAGGCCGACAACTTCCGCGAGTGGGCCGACGCGCTCACCCGCGTGCAGAGCGGCAGCGCCCGGGAGACCGGTCTCAGCCTCGAGGAGGCCATGGCGATGATGGCGCTCGCCGACGACCTCGGCCGCCGCATCGACGAGCGCCACGAGCGACCGCTCGACGACCTGTTGACCGATCTCGTGCGGGCCGCCGACGACGAGGTCCTGTCACGGGCCGAGGCCGTGGGGTTCGCGGCACTGCTCCTCTTCGCCGGCACCGAGACGACGACCAACCTCGTCGGCAACGCGGTCGCCGCGCTGATCCGGCACCCCGAGGAGCTGGCCCGCTGCCAGGCCGACCCGGCGCGCATCGACCGGGTGATCGAGGAGACGCTGCGCTGGGAGTCACCCGTGCAGTACGTGTTCCGGCGCACGACCGAACCCATCGAGCGCCACGGCGTCGAGATCCCGGTGGACAGCATCGTCACCCTGGTGCTCGGCGCCGCCAACCACGACCCCCGCCGGTGGGGGAGCGACGCCGCCACCTTCGACCCCGATCGCGACACCCTCGGGCAGGTGGCGTTCGGGTTCGGCCCGCACTTCTGCCTCGGCGCCGCGCTGGCGCGGGCCGAGACGGCCAGCGCGCTGCGCCACCTCGTGCCGAGCCTCACCGGCCGACCGGTCGACGACGGCGACGAGTGGATCGACTCGATGCAGTTCCGCGGCCGCCGCCGCTTCCTCGTGGACGTCCGCGCTCGCGCGTCGTCGGTCAGGCCGTGAACGAGTCGCGCAGGACGAACTTCTGGATCTTGCCGGAGGCGGTGAGCGGGAACTCGTCGAGGAAC
>DATFFY010000276.1:0-22718 GCA_035249805.1 Acidimicrobiales bacterium
GGCGGCGAGGGCGGCCGAGACGAAGTCGACGGCGACGACGGAGAAGCCCTGCTGCGCGAGGTACACGGCGTGCACGCCCTGGCCGCAGCCCACGTCGAGCGCGCGTCCCGGCGTGGCGCGCTGCGCGACGGCGCGCTCGAGGAGTGCCGGCTGCTCGCGGTGCCACGGCACGGCCTCGGCGGTCTTCGCGCGCCGGTACAGGCGCTCGAAGATCGTCCGCCGGAGGTTCACGCCAGCCGCCCGCCCGGGACCGTCAGAACCGGAAGCGGGTCAGGCCACCGGGCTCCACACCCAGCACGACGGTCGCGGAGCGGGGTGCGATGCGGTACACGTCCCAGGGCGGCGGGCCCTGGGACGGTGCGTTGAAGGGTGCGGTGATGCCCGTCCCGCTCGGGTCGGGCTCGGCCGGCCAGCCGCCGTCCGCCCACCCCTTCGCGGCGCGGGCGATGTCGGCGGGATCCGTCACCTGCGCGGCGGTCCCCTCGACGACGACGTCAGCGTCCAGGATCGACAGGGCGACGGTGCAGCGTGGGTCCCGTTCGACGTTCTCGTGCTTCCGCGTGCCCGCACCGGTCTGGAACCAGAACGCCCCGTCCAGCCAGAGGGCCCCGACCGCGGTCACGTGCGGGCTGCCGTCCTCGTTCAGCGTCGTGAGCCACGTCGTGCGGGAGTTGTGCGCGTCGGGAGCCGGCGCCGACCCGGCCTCGAGCTTCTCCACGATGCTGCCCCAGTCCACCGGCGGCAGCCCGTCTGCGACACCCAGGTTGATGGCCTTCATCGAAGCCTCCTCTCGTCGCCGCCAGCGGCAACGTAGCGTCACCCGTCCGACGAGGTCCGACCGGCGAAGTCATCGCTCACCGGGTCGCCACGCCGGCCAGGTGCCGCCCAGGTCGTCCACCACGACGTCCGCTTCTACACGGTCCCCCTCGAGCTCCCCCCCGGACTTCGGCTCGGCCTGACCCGTCTGCCCGGGGATGTCGAGGATCGGCCGTCGGCTCCGTCCCTGTGGTAGCGCGGCGACCAGGCCGCCGTCACCCGAGGAGGGACCATGACCACCACCGGCGAGCTCCAGAGCATCGTCCGCTTCCGGTTCCACGAGGGCCAGCTCGACGAGTTCAAGCGCCTGTCGGCCGTCTGCATGGAGATCGTGCGGACCCAGGACCCGGGGACCCTGCAGTACGACACGTTCTTCAACGAGGACGAGTCCGAGTGCATCGTGCTCGAGCGGTTCCGCGACGTCGACGCGCTGCTCCAGCACGGCGCGAACATCGGCGACGAGCTCATGGAGGCGATCGTCGCGACCGGCGACTGCCACGGCGAGCTCCTCGGCGAGGTCCCCCCCGAGGTGCGGGCGAACCTGGCCGGTGGGCCCGTCCAGGTGTTCCTGCCCTACGCGGCGCTGTAGTGGGAGCACACCACCTTCCACGTGCCGTCGTAGCGCGCGCAGGTGATGGTGAACTGCCCGCTCGAGCGCTCGCCGTCGCCGCCGTCTGGGGCCCTCGACACGTGCTCGAACTCGCCCCACAGCACCGCGGCGTCACCGAGCACCTCCACGCCTGCGTAGTCCACCGTGAAGCGCTTGGCCATCGCCAGGATCTCTGGAGCCATCTGCTCGACGTCCGCGGCGCGAGCGAACCCGTTGAGCCCGGCCATGCGCGTCACGGCGCGCGCGTGGGCCATCGCGACGTAGGCCTCGGCGTCCCCTCGGTTGAAGCCGTCGATCGTCGCATCGACCAGTGCCCTGACCTCGTCTGCCTCGGTCATCGTCCACTCCCGCGTCCAGAGTCCTCCGACAGGAATGATGCCGAGCCCGGCGGGGGCGTGCAGCCGCAGACCTTGCCCGTCAGAGCGCGGTCGGTCAGCCGGCGTCCCCTCGGCCGTCGGCGCTAGGCAGCAGCGTCCCGCAGCGCTTGCCGGGCGTAGGGCAGCATCCGCAGCCGGTCCGGGAGCGGGGTCGGCGCCGTGCGGAGGAGGGCGAGCTGGATCCGGTGCTCGGCCTCGCGGGTCCGAGTCCAGCGGATGCCCCAGCGCTCCCGGACCCTTGCTGGGAACGATCCGAAGACGAGCGTCTCGAGGGGGCGGCGGCCCAGTCGCCACAACGGGTTCCACAGCGCGGTGGGGAGGTTGACGCCCGGTGGCCTGGCGAGGTTGCGGATGAGACCGAGGTCCGGCGCATGGGTCAGCTTCGTCTCGATGCCGTCGCGGATGTACTCGTGCAGTCCGGGGACGTCGGTCGGCATGTCGGCGGATCGGACGCCGTAGAGCATCCCGACCTGCCGCCAGTCCTCGTACAGCGCGGCGAGGCTCGCCGGGTCGACCGGGCCGTGCACGACCCGTAGCGAGTACTCGAACGCCTCGAAGCTCGTGAGGTGGACCCAGGTCCAGGCTTCGCGGTTCCAGGCGTGGTAGGGCCGTCCGTCGAAGCCCGTGCCCTTGATGTCGTGGTGGAGCTCGCGGATCTCGGCGGCCGTGGACGCCCGGTCGGAGCCGAACAGCATGCGCTGGGCGTACTCCATCGTTCGCAGGCCCCGGCCGATCGGATCGACGAACGCCGTGGAGTGGTCGTAGATGCCCTTGGCCACGGTCTCGTGGGACCCCTGCAACGCGAGCACCCGCCCGGCGAACGGGATGAAGGTCCGCCACTCGGCGAGCTCGTGCACGAGCGGTCGCTCGTGCACCGGCAGCTCGACGTAGTCCGTGCTGGGGTCGGTGGTGGTCATCGGCCCGTCCTCCCCTGTGGTTCGAGCATCGGGAGCAGGAGGGCGTCCAGCGCGTCGCGCAGGCCCCCCGGTGGAGGTGACAGGAGGGCGATGCCCGCGACCCGGACGAGCCAGTGTGCGAGGGCGAGCGGATCCTGCCGACGGATGGCGCCGGCCTCCATGGCCGCCTCGAGGAAGGGTGCGGACAGCTCCGCCGCCCGCTCGTTGAGCTCATCGAACCGCCGGATGACCAACCGCGACACCACCTCGAGGTCATCGCTCAGGAGCTTCGTGAACACCGGGTGCCGGGCGAACGTCTCGATCGCCTCGGCCAGCAGGACCGTGATGGCTCGGGCCCCTCGCTGCTCGGCCAGCACCTCGGGCAGTGTCTCGAGGAGGGCGGCGGCCTCTCGCGCCGCGAGGAGGACGGCCGCGTTCTCGACGGAGCCCACCTTCCGGTAGACGGTGCTCGGGACCACGCCCATCTCTCGGGCGATGTCGGTCAGGGTCGTCTTCGACAGGCCGTGGCGCGCGAGGCAGACCTCCGCGGCGTCGAGCACCCGGTCGAGCGATGCAGGCGGGGCAACGGGCAGGCGCTCCACCAGCACGGGGAGCGGCAGCGATCTTGCGAGCGTCCTCGGCGGCACGAATGCAAAGATCGCGTGCTTCCTTGCATTCGTCAAGGTCGAGGCCGCTCACTCCAGGGCGCCGGCCGCCTCACTGGGCGTGCATCACTCCCAGCGGAAGAGGCGGGTGGCGGCCAACGGGGCGGCGACGGCCCAGGCGGCGAGCACGGCCCACGCGCGGTCGGGGACCTCGACGCCTGCGGTGAGGGTGCCGCGGACGGCTTCGGCGAGCGCGCCGCTGGGGAGGGCCCGGGCCACGCTGCCCAGGGCGTCGGGGAGCTCGTCGAGCGGGATGACCATGCCGGACAGGAGGAGGAGCACGAGGTAGAGGCCGTTGGCGGCGGCGAGGGTGACGAGGGCCTTGAGCGAGCCGGCCAGGCACAGGCCGAGGCCGGCGCAGGCGACCGTGCCGAGCACCACCGCGAGCACGAAGCCGGCCACCTCCGGATCCGGGTCCCAGTCGAGGGCCAGCGCGAGCAGCCAGAGCACCGCGACCTGGACGACCTCCACGACGAGGATGGCGATCGTCTTCGCGGCGAGGAGGCGGGGACGGCCGAGCGGCGTCGAGCCGAGGCGCTTGAGCACGCCGTACTCGCGCTCGAAGCCGGTGGCGATGGCGAGGTTCACCAGCGCCGTGGACAGGACCGCCAGCGCGAGCACGCCCGGGGCCAGGAAGTCGATGCGCTCGCCGTCGATCGGGAGCACGTCGACGTTGGCGAAGAACGCGAGCAGCAGCACCGGGATGCCGAGCGTGAGCAGCAGCGACTCGCCGTTGCGGGCCAGGAGGGCCAGCTCGAGCCGCAGCTGCGCCAACAGCGGCTTCACGACGAGCGGTCCTCGTCGGGGCGGACCAGGCGGAGGAAGACGTCCTCGAGGCGCTGGCGACCGGCCCGGAGGTCGGCCAGCGGCAGGTCGCGCTCGGCCAGGAACGCGGTGAGCGCGGCCACGAGCGCCGGCGTGCCCTCGGCCCCGACGACGTACTCGCCGGGCTCGACCTCGGTGACGGGCGCGCCGAGGTGCGTCGCCAGCTCGGTGACCATCAGCCCGGCCGGCGCGCTGAACCGGACCTCGGCCGTGGGCGCGGTGCGCAGGTCCTCGACGGTCCCCGTGGCGATGACGCGACCGTGGTCGAGGATGACGACGTGGTCGGCCAGCCGCTCGGCCTCGTCGAGGTCGTGGGTGGTGAGCACGACGGTCACGCCGTCGTCGCGCAGGGCGGCCAGGACCTCGCGGATCGCGGTCCGGCCGACCGGGTCGACGCCGGACGACGGCTCGTCGAGGAACGCGACCTGCGGTCGGCCGACGAGCGCGAGCGCCAGCGCCAGCCGGCGCTGCTCGCCGCCGGACAGCCGACGCCAGGTGCGCTTCTCGAGGCCGGACAGGCCCACCCGGTCGAGCAGCTCCGCGGACGACAGGGCGTCGTCGTAGAGGGCGGCCGCATGGCGCAGGGCCTCGCCCACCCGCACGCCGGGGCCGACACCGCCGGACTGGAGCATCACGCCGACGCGCCGCGTCAGCGCGGCGTGGTCGCGGCGGGGGTCGAGCCCGATCACCGACGTCCGCCCGCCGGTCGGTCGCCGGTACCCCTCGAGCACCTCGATCGTCGACGTCTTCCCGGCCCCGTTGGGGCCGAGCACCGCGGTGATCCGGCCGGCCTCGGCCGTGAACGACACGCCGTCGACGGCGACCACGTCGCCGTAGCGCACCGTGAGCTCCTCCACCTCGACCGCGGCCATGCGGAGGTGAACCTACGCGGCGATCAGGACCGTGCGGCGAGGAGGCGCTCGCGGATCTCCGCGGCGGCCGCCACCTCGGCCTCCACCCCCGACCCGACCAGCATCAGGTTGAAGATGGAGCAGCCCGCGTCGACGTACGGCAGGAGGAACTCGGCGAGCTCCTTCGCCGTGCCGGCGGGGCTGTAGCGCTCGAAGCGCTCGTAGGGCAGCTGGTAGAAGGTCTCCATCGCGGGCCCGACGTAGGACACCGCCTCGTCCCGGTCGCGCCCGATCCCGCACCAGACGTTGAGGCCGTTGCGCCAGACGGGCGCCTCGCGCGAGGCGTCCTCCGCGGCCTGCTCCATCTGGCGGACGGCCTCGCCGAATCGCTTGGGGGACACGAACACGCTGATCCAGCCGTCGCCGAGGCGACCGGCCCGGGCCACCGCCGCGTCGGAGCGGCCGCCGACGATCATCGGGATCGGCTCGCTCGGCGGCGGAGCGATCTGCGCCCCGTCGATCACGAAGAACTCGCTCTCGTGGTCCACCGGCTTGCCGGTGAGGAGGGCCTGCACGATCTGCATGCACTCGTCCATGCGCCGGCCGCGGGTGCGCGGGTCGACCCCGCACACGAGCACCTCGTGCGGGTCCTCGCCGCCCAGGCCGACGCCGAACGTGAGGCGCCCGGGGGCGAACTGCGCGAGGTCGGCGACCTGGCGGGCCACGAGCACGGGGTGGCGCAGGGGCAGGAGGTACACCCCGGTGTTGGTCTCGAGGGTGTCGGACGAGGCGAGGATCTGCCCGGCGGCCAGCAGGCCGTCGAAGCCCGCGCCGACGTGGAAGCTCACGTGGTCGCAGACCGCGAGGTGGTCGATGCCCGCCTCCTCGGACAGCCGGACCGCCGTCCGCAGGCTCTGGGCCGTGGACGGCCGCAGGAGGGGCTCGACGTAGCCGATGCTGAGTCCACCCGCCGTGACAGACATCACACCATTCTCGCGTACGGCGCCCGTCGGTGCGCTATCAGTGACGACTGCCAACACATTGCCCGCATGAGCATCCGGCCTCGGGGGAAGGCGGGACAGATGGTCCGCACCTTGCTCCGCCAGATCAACCAGGCGATGACCCCCCTGCTGCGCCGTGGCCTCGGCGCCCCCCTGCCCGTCGGGATGGGCGTTGTGCTGCTCGAGACCACCGGGCGCAAGAGCGGGCGCCGGCGCGAGGTGCCCCTCCTGGCCCTTCGCACCCCCCGGTCGGTGGTGGTGGCGACCGGCCGGGACCGATCGGACTGGCTGGCGAACGTCGACGACGAGCCGGACGTGGCGGTCTGGCTGGGGGGCGAGCGCCGGAAGGCCACGGCCCACGTGCGCCACGGGCCCGTCGACCTCGTGACCCTCGAGCTCGCACCGTGGATCAGGACGCGGCCGGCCAGAGGTGGGGCAGGGCCTCGTCGACCGAGGTGAAGCGCGGTCGGTGGTGGTCGGGGTATCCCACGGAGACCGGCGCCGAGGGCTGACAACGCCGTCGGGCCGGTCCGGCCCCCGCCACTACCGTCTGCCCATGCTCGACCTCCGCCTGCTCCGAGCCGACACCGACGCCGTGCGCGCCGGGCTGTCCCGGCGGGGCGGCGATGCGGCGGCCTCGGTCGACGAGCTCCTCGAGGCGGACGCCCGCCAGCGGGCCGTGGGCACCCGCCGAGACGAGGTGCGGGCCCGCATCAAGGTCATCTCGAAGGAGGTGGGCCGGCTCCGGCAGGGCGGTGACGCGGACGGGGCCGAGGCCCTCATGGCCGAGAGCCGGGCGCTCGGCGACGAGGAGAAGGCGCTCGACGCCGAGGCCGACGAGCTCGCCGCCGTCGTGCAGCGGCTGCTGCTCCACACGCCCAACCTGCCCTCGTCCGACGCCCCCGACGGCGCGGGCGAGGCCGACAACGTGGTGCTGCGGATCGAGGGGTACGACCCGGACGCGTTCGGCGATCACCAGCGCGTCCCCCACTGGGACATCGGCCAGGAGCTCGGCCTGCTCGATCCGGAGCGGGCCGCGCGCATCTCGGGCTCGATGTTCACCATGTACACGGGCTGGGGCGCGCGCCTGCTCCGCGCCTGCGTGCAGCTGGGCCTCGACCGCAACGTCGACGCGTACACCGAGGTGCGGCCGCCCACGCTGGTGCGCACGGACACGATGGTGGCCACGGGCCACCTGCCGAAGTTCGCCGACGACGCGTACCACGTCGAGCGCGACGACCTCTGGGCGATCCCGACGGCGGAGGTGCCGTTGACGTCGCTGCACCGCGACGAGGTGCTCGACGAGGCCGACCTGCCGCGGCGCTACACGGCGTACACGTCGTGCTTCCGGCGCGAGGCGGGGTCGGCCGGTCGCGACACCCGCGGCCTGCTGCGGTCGCACGAGTTCGACAAGGTCGAGCTGTTCGCCCTGGCCAGCGGCGCGGAGCAGGCCGTCGCCTGCCAGGAGGACATCCTCGCCCGCAGCGAGGCCCTGCTGCGCGACCTCGGCCTCGCCTACCGCGTCCTCGACCTGTGCGCCGGCGACCTCGGCGCGTCCGCGGCCCGCACCTGGGATCTCGAGGCCTACGCCCCGGGCTGCGACCAGTGGCTCGAGGTCAGCTCCGTGTCGTGGTTCACCGACTACCAGGCCCGCCGGGCCGGCATCCGCTTCCGCCCGACCGGCGGGAAGGGCACCGAGGTGTGCCACACGGTCAACGGCTCGGCCATGGGGTGGCCGCGCACGATCGCCGCCTACCTCGAGACCCACCGGCAGCCCGACGGGTCGATCGCCGTCGTGGAGGCGCTGCGCCCCTACCTGGGTGGCGCGACGGCCATCCCGAAGTAGCGGTTCTCGCGACGGCTCGCACACACAGGTGTGTGCGAGCCGTCGCGAGTTCGGGTCTAGATCAGGTCCTTCTCCTCCAGCCACGCGGTGGCGATGTCGGCCGGCTCCTCGAGGTCGACGTCGGTCGCCACGGCCCACTCGAGCAGGTCCTCGGTGGTGATGAGCGCGCTGAGGTCGTCGAGCGCGGCGGTCAGCGCTCCGTCGTACTCCTCGGCGATCTCGCTGCGGAGCACCGGCACGACGTTGTCGGCCGTGAGGATGCCCTTGTCGTCGGTGAGCACCACGAGCTTGCCGCTCGCCACCTCCGGCGCGGTCGACCCGTACTGCGCGACGTGCGCCGTGCCGGCGTCGAGGGCTTCGACGAGCGGTGGCCCGTACGCCACCGCGGTGAAGTCCACGTCCAGGCCGTAGATGGCCGGGTCGGTGTAGCCGAGCAGGCAGTCGATCCGGTTGCGGCAGTCCTCCGCCCCGACGAGGTTCACGGTGCCGAGCTTGGCCAGGTCGGAGATGTTGGTGATCTGGTTCTCGTCCGTGAACGTCTTCAGCGCGACGAGGGCGTTCTTGTCCTCGGCCTGCGCGTAGTTGGCCGCAGTGAGCCCTCGGCCCGACAGCTCGGCCTGGAGCGCCGCGTGCGCCTCGTCCGCATCGGACGGCGGATCGGCGTCGGGGTTCAGGAAGAGCACGGCGCTGCCCGTGTAGTCGATGATCAGGTCGAGGTCGTCGTTCTCGAGGTCCGGGTAGACCTGGTCGCGGAAGCCGTTGGGTGCCTGCAGATCGACCTCGAAGCCCTCGGCCTCGAGGTACTGGGCATAGACCTCGGTGAGGACCTTGGCCTCGTTGAAGTCCTGCGGCGCGATCCGGATGGTCGAGCCCTCGACGGCTGTCGTGTCGTCCGTCGTGCCCTCGCTGTCGTCGTCATCGCCGCACGCGGCGAGCGCCCCGACGAGTCCGACGGACAGTGTGAGGGCCAGCGCCCTCCTCCAACGGTTCCTGCTCATGGCGGTGTCCTTTGCTGTGGGGAGTGGGATCGAGCTGCAGTCCTGGTGGATCGCTTATCAGGTCGGGGCGATCGGTGCCGCGTCGAGCACCGGATCGACCCGACGGCGGGCCCGCCGGCGAGGCGTGGCCATCCGGACGCCGTGCGGCAGGAGGACCCGGGCGGCGGCCACGAGGACGATCTCGGCGCCGACGGCCACCGCGGTCACGAGGAGCGCCCCGGCCTGCACCTGGTACGAGTCCTGGGCGCTCAGCCCCTGCCGGAGGTACGCGCCGAGCCCCTCGCCGCCGAAGAACGCGCCGAGCGGCTCGGTGGCGATGATCTGCACCGCCGCCGTCCGCACGCCGGCGACGATCACGGGCAGCGCCAGCGGCAGCTCGACCCGCGTCAGCACCTGCCACTCGGTCGACCCCATCGCCCGCGCGGCGTCGACGGGCCCGGGGTCGACCGATCGCACCGCCGTGTAGGCGTTGGCGAACACGGGCGGCAGCCCGAGCAGGACGAGGGCGATGACGATCGGCCACGGGTCGAAGCCGAGCCCGTTGCGCAGCGAGACGATCACGAGCATGCCGACCACCGCGACGGTGGGGATGGCCCGCCCGATGCTCACCGCGAACGCGGCGACCAGCTCGCCCCGGCCGCGATGGGCCAGGAGGGTGGCGATGGGAACGCCGATCGCCACCACGACGAGGAGGGCGACCGCGCTGTGCCAGACCGTCAGCCACATGTGATCGCCGATCGCGCCCGCGGTCGACCGGGCGGCGCGGTCGGTGAACCACTCGACGACGTTGGACGGCTCGTCGCCCACGCCGGCCAGCACGGCGGCGATCAACGAGCCCCCCGGCGCCGGGCCCACGGCGTGAGCACGACCTCGACGCGGTGGAAGACCACGTCGAGCACGAGGGCGAGCAGGACCGACAGGGCCGACCCCACGACCATCTTCGTGTAGTACTGCGACGCGTAGCCGTCGAAGATGAGGCGGCCGAGCCCGCCGAGCTGGATGATCGCCGTGACCCCGACGAGGCCGACGGTGGTGACCGTGGCGACGCGGATGCCGGCGACGATCACCGGCAGCGCGAGCGGCAGCTCGATCGTGAGGAGCCGGCGCGTGCGGGACAGGCCGAGGCCGTCGGCCGCGTCGGTGACCGACTCGGGCACACCGTCGATGCCCGCCACGATGTTCCGCACGAGCACGAGCAGCGTGTAGCTGACGAGCGCGATCTCCGCGGAGACCGTGTTGCCGAAGCGGGTGACGAGGAGGCCGAACAGCGCCACGCTCGGGATCGTGTAGAGGAAGCCGGTGAACGCGGTGATGGGCGCGAACGTCCACCGGAGCCGCAGGGCGATCGCGGCGAGCGCGGACGCGACGACCAGCCCGATGGCCACCGCCATCAGCGTGAGGGTGAGGTGCTGGAACGTCGCGTCCCAGAGCTCGCCGCGGGTCTCCTCCCGCACGAAGAGCCACTCCCACCGCACGATCGGGTTGCGGGCCTGCGTCTCGGTGTCGAGTGCCGCGATCCTGGCCACCACCCACGCCGACGCGGCGATCGCGGCGACGGCCCCGCTCCCCCACAGCGCGGCGCGCCGGTTCAACGGGCCAGCCCCTGGCGGATGGCCTCGAGCTGGACCAGGCCGCGGAACCGGCCCTCCGCGTCCTCGACGACGGCCGTCGGGGTCCTCTGGGTGAGGATCACCTCGAGCGCCTCGCGCAGCGAGCTCTCGGCCCGCACCTTCGCGGCCGGGGGCACGGGCGAGAGGTCGCCGAGCGACGCGGCGGCGGCGACCTCGGTCGCCGAGACCCAGCCCGCGAAGCGGCCGTCCTCCACCAGGCCGAGCCAGTCGCTTCCGGTCCGAGCCAGCACCTCCTCGGCCGCGGCCACGGTGGCCGACCGGTCGATCCAGTGGCCGCCGTCGAGGTCGAGGCTGGCGACGGTGGCGAGGGCCAGGCGCTTGATGCTCCGCTCGGCGCCGAGGAACGACGCCACGAAGGCGTTGGCCGGCGCGGCCAGCAGCTCGTCGGGCGGCGCGTACTGCTCGAGCACGCCGCCCACGTTCAGCACCGCGACCTGGTCGCCCAGGGCCACCGCCTCGTCGATGTCGTGCGTGACGAGCACGATCGTCTTGCGCACCTTGGCCTGCAGGTCGAGGAGCTCGCGCTGCAGGCGGCCGCGCACGATCGGGTCGACCGCGCCGAAGGGCTCGTCCATGAGCAGCACCGGCGGATCGGCCGCGAGGGCGCGGGCCACCCCGACGCGCTGCTGCTGCCCGCCCGACAGCTCGGACGGGTAGCGACGCAGCAGGGACGGGTCGAGCCCGACGAGCTCGGTCAGCTCGTCGACCCGGGCGGCGGTGCGGGCCCTGTCCCACCCCAGGAGGCGGGGGACGGTGGCGATGTTCTGCGCGACGGTGCGGTGCGGGAACAGCCCGACCTGCTGGATGACGTATCCGATCCCGCGGCGCAGCTCGGTGGCCGACTGCGTGCGGATGTCGCGCCCGTCGATCGTGATGGTGCCGGCGGTCGGCTCGATCAACCGGTTCACCATGCGCAGCGTCGTCGTCTTGCCGCAGCCCGATGGCCCGATGAGGACGACGAGCGCCCCGGCCGGCACCTCGAGGTCGAGGGGCGCGACCGCGGGGGTGGACGACCCGGGAAAGGTCTTCGTCACCCCGTCGAGGGTGATCGACCCCCCCGCGCTCACGGTGGGCGAGCCTATCCGTGCGCGTCCACAACTACGGTTGGCGCGTGGCGCCCACGACCGTGGTCCTGGCCGACGACGACGAGCGCTTCCGCGGCCTCGTGCGCTCCGTGCTCGTCGACGACGGCTACGACGTGGTCGCGGAGGCGGGCGACGCCGACGGCGTGCTCGCGCTCGCCGCCGAGCACGATCCGGACGTGGTCGTGGTCGATCTGGTCCTGCCTGGCGCGCAGGGGCTCAGCGCGGTGCGGGCCCTCCGTGCGGATCGTCCGCACCGCGCGGTGCTCGTGCTGTCGAGCCTCTTCGACCCGGCCGTCGAGCAGGAGGCCGGGGAGCTCGGCGCGGGGTACCTCGACAAGACCGAGGGCCTCGACGCGCTCGAGGCGGCCATCGAGGCGCAGGTGGCGCGGGCCGGCGGCCGCTGATGGTCGACCGCCCGGAGGACGACCTCGACGCCGTCCTCCAGACCCGCCGCGAGCAGTACGAGCACCAGTCGCTCGACGTCGGGGACGTCGACCCCGATCCCGTCGAGCAGGTGCGGCGCTGGACGGCCGAGTGGGCCGAGGTCGCGCCACGCGAGCCCGCCGCCGCCGTGCTCGCCACCGCCGGCGCCGACGGTCGAGCCACGGCCCGCAACGTCCTGGTGCGGGCCCTCTACCACGACGGCTGCGCGTTCTTCACGAACTACGAGAGCCGCAAGGCCCAGCACCTGGCGGCCACCGGCCACGCCGCGCTGCTGTTCAGCTGGGTGCCGGTCCAGCGCCAGATCGAGCTGGTCGGCCCCGTCGCGAAGCTGGACCGGGCCGAGAGCGAGGCGTACTTCGCCACCCGCCCGCGGGGCAGCCAGGTCGCGGCGTGGGCGTCGGCCCAGTCGACGGTGCTGCCGGACCGGGCCGCCCTCGAGGCCCTCTTCGCCGAGGCCGAGGCCCGCTTCGGCGACGGACCCGTGCCCTGCCCGCCGCACTGGGGCGGCTACCGCCTCGTCCCGGAGACGATCGAGCTCTGGCAGGGCCGCCCCGACCGCCTCCACGACCGCCTCCGCTACACGCGCGACGCGACCCGGCCCGCCGGCTGGCGCCTCGAGCGCCTCTCGCCCTGACACCCCATCGTTCTCGCGACGGCTGGCACACAGGACCGTGGCCCCGGCGTCGCGGGTTCGATGGGGTCAGCCGGCGACCCTCGGGATCGGCGCCGACCAGGTCCGCGCCGCGGCGGCGAGGGCGGCGACGACGTCGGCGGTGTGGGGGATCGGCTCGCCCGCGGGGAGGTCGGCCCAGAACGGCGTCCACTGGCGCACCCGGGGCGGCAGCTCGAGCTGGACGCCCGCCGCCGGGCAGCGGTTCACCGGGTTGGCCCGGTGGACGCCGCGGAGCTCCGGCGGGATCTCCTCGAGCTCGTCGACCACCTCGTAGTCGGGCAGCGCCTCGCGCAGGTGCCCACCGACGTGCCTCGCCAGGTCCCGGTTGCGGCCACCCAGCAACAGGCGCGTCCACCAGCCGTCGCGCCCATAGCCGTGCACCGCGACGGCGACGGCGACGTGGTCGAGGAACGCGGCCAGCGCCGGTGACTCGTCGGGCGTGACCTCGATCGACGGGATGTGCCAGCGCAGCGTGTCGGGCTGGCGCACCGCGTAGAGCGACGCCCCTGCCGCCTCCGCGGCCGCGGCGGCGATCACGTCGGTGCCCGCCTCGAGGTTGCCGCCGTGGAAGGCCAGGAACCCGAACGTCGAGCGCAGCTCGAGGTCCTCCTCCACGCCGTCGGACGCGAGCAGCTCGGCGAAGCGACCCACTGCTCCCCGCCTGCTAGCGGTCCCGGGCCCGCAGCCCGAAGGTGGCGGTGAGCACGGCGAGGAGGGCGAGCGCGAGCAGCAGGCCCAGGCGGGTGGCGCCCACGTCGCCGACCCACTGGGCGATGTCGTCGGACCAGCCGGTCACCACCTCCACCGGCCGCGACTCGTCGAGGTCGCCGCCCCGCACCCGCCGCTCGTACCAGCCGTAGTGCACGAGGTAGGCGCCGGCCACGATCAGCAGCCCGCCCGACGCGCGGGTCACGTGGGGCATCGCCTTGCGCAGCCAGCGCAGGAGGCCCTGCCGCGCCATCCCCAGGCTCACCGTGAGCGCGAGCAGCACGAGGGTCATGCCGACGGCGTAGGCCACGAACACCGCGAGGCTCGACAGCAGGTTCTCCCGCCGGAAGGTCCCGGCGACCGCGCTCGTGAAGAGCGGCAGCGAGCAGGAGATGGACGCCACGGCGTACGACACGCCGAAGACGAACATCGACCGGCCGGTGCGCCGGCGCCCACCGCGCTCGAGCTTGGGCAGCGCGACCGCGGGCTCGTAGCCGCGGAGGATGGCCACGCCGAGCAGGACCAGCACGATCCCGATGACGATCGTGGCCCACGGCGTCCAGCGGTCCACCGACGCGGACAGGTGGTAGATCGCCAGGCCCACGGCGCTGAACACGGCCAGGAACCCCGCGGAGACGGACAGCCCGACGGCCAGCGAGCGGCGCACGCTCGCCTGCGCGTCGCGCGCCTCGCCCTCCGAGCCGAGGAAGAACGCGAGGTAGGCCGGGAGCATCGCGAACCCGCACGGGTTCACGGTCGCCACCATGCCCGCGCCGAAGGCGAGGGCCAGCGGCGCGTCGATCACGGTCGGATCCCGAGCTCGTCGGCCAGGAGCTGGCGGAGGTCGTCGGCGTCCAGCTGCCCGCTGTGGCGGGCGGCGATCGATCCGTCGGCAGCCAGGAGCACCGTCGTGGGCAGCCGGCTCCCGCCGAGCGCCGTGATGACCGAGCTGTCGCGGTCCTGCGCGGTGCGGTACGTCACGCCGGTGCGCTCGATGAGCTCGCTCGCCTCGTCCTCGCGGTCGGCGACGGCCAGGCCGAGGAACGTCACCTGGTCGCCGAGCTGCTGGTGCACCTCCTCGAGGGCCGGCATCTCCGTGATGCAGGGCGTGCAGTACGAGGCGAAGAAGTTCACGACGACGGGCCCGCCCCGCAGCGAGGCGAGCGCCACCTCGGTGCCGTCGAACTCCGTGAAGCGGGCCGCGTCCGGCTCGACGGCGCCGGTGTCGGGCACGAGCGGGATGGGGATGGCGCCGTCGTCCACGTTCTGCTCACTCGGCCCGTCGTCGAGCAGGACGAACGTGGCCGTCGCCGCGAGGAGGGCGAGCACCGTCGACGCGAGCAGCAGCCGCCATCCGAAGCGGGGGACCTCCGGCACGGCGTCGAACCTACCCGGGCGCGCGACGACCCGGTCCTAGGGGGGAGAGGACCGGGTCGTCGAGGTGGGACCGTGGGCGGGCCGGGGGTCGGGGGGTCGTTGCCCCGGCCCGCCGTGCACGGTGGCCTTGTCCGGGCCACCTCGGGCTCACGCGATCTTGTAGACCACGCGCTCCTTGAGGTGCTCGGGAATCGGGATGTCGGGGAGCTGGTCCTCCGGGCGGGGCACCTTCGGGGGACGTCCCCGCCGGCGCTTGCTCTGGAGCACCTTGCCGTTGAGCAGCAGCTGCCCACCCCAGACACCCCAGGGCTCGCGGCGCTGGAGGGCGCCCTCGAGGCAGTCGGCCATCACCGGGCAGAGGGCGCAGATCTCCTTCGCCCTCGCGATGTCCTGCAGCTCCTCGGAGAAGAAGAGCCCGGTCATCGTGCCGGCCTGGTCGTTGCAGCGGGCGTCCGCCCACCAGTCCCTGTTGGTCTCCTCGAACTCGTCTTCGTAGGTCTCGGGCAACATCGCCCTGGCCCCCTTGTCGCTGGCTGGTGCTTCTGGTCGGTAGGCGGAAAAAGCGAGAGGCCGCCGGGGTGTCCCGGCGGCCTCTCGGAGGTCTTGGTCTCGCTCTTGGCACTTGGTGCCTATGGCGAGACCCCCTGAGGCTGCCGGGTCGGGCGGTTCTTCCGGTCGAGCACGAACACGGTCGGCTCGGCGAAGATGGCGCCCTTGGTCCAGGTGGCGGACTGGTGGTGGCCGTACACGCCCTGGGAACCCGCGGCGAGGCGCGCGTCACCGGCGTGGCACATGTGGCCTGCCGTGGTGAGCGTCGTCATCTCCATCGGGGCTGCTCCTGGCGCTGGATCGCGGCAAGTCCGCGGTCCGGGCCCTGGAATCGGACCACGCCCCTGGGGGGCCGGTCAACCGGATTTGCGAAGATTTCCGCGTGCATCCCGCCAAACCGGCCCCTGAGCTCGTCGTCCGGCCCTCCGCCGGCCGGGTCTTCGAGGGCGCCCGGCCCGTCCGGCTGGCCGACGTCCGCCCCTCCGGGCACCTGCGCCTCGACGCCGCCGCCCGGTACCTCCAGGACCTCTCGGCCGACGACACGGCGGACGCCGACCTGCCCGATGCGGCGCACTGGGTGGTGCGGCGGACGGTCCTGCGGGTCGACGCGTTCCCCCGGTACCTCGAGCGCCTCCGCCTGGCCACGTGGTGCTCGGGCATCGGCAGCCACTACGCCGAGCGCCGCGTCGACGTGGAGGGCGACGGGGGCGGGCGGGTCGCGGCGAGCAGCCTCTGGGTCCACCTCGACGCCACCTCGGGCCGCCCCCGTCGCCTGGGCGAGGGCTTCGAGGCGCTCTACGGGACGTCGGCGGCAGGGCGGAAGCCGTCGGCCCGCCTGCGCCACGGCGGCCCCCCCGACGGCGTGGACGCGCGCCCCTGGTCGCTGCGGTCGACCGACTTCGACCTCCTCGACCACGTGAACAACAGCGTGTACTGGCAGGTCGTGGAGGAGGCGCTCGCGTCGCGCCCGCTGGTGCGGGCGCCCGTGGTCGCCGAGCTCGAGCATCGCCAGGCCATCGAGCGCGGCGCGACCGTGACGTGGTCCACGGCCGCGCGCGACGACGGCGGCCTCGCGCTCTGGATCCTCGACGGCGCCACGATCGCCGCGACCGCGGTGGTCGCGCCGATGCGCGAGTAGACGGGTCCAGCCAGGCCGGAGCCGGGCGGCTTCGCCGACCCGAGCGGAGGCACTTGCGGAGGCGAGCCCAGCGCCGCAGGCGCCCGCGACCGGAGCAAGCATCGACTCAGTCGACGAGGTGGTAGCGGAGGAGGCCGTCGTCGAAGCGCGACTCGGCCTCACCGGTGACGCGCAGGTGCTCGAGGTGGGCGTAGGTCTCGCTCTCGGCCATCTGGCCCCACGACCGCTGCTTGAACAGTCGCTGCATGAGCTGCTCGACCGTGGCCTCGCCCAGCTCACCGGCGGCGAGGCGCAGCGTCTCGAGGCGCTCCTCGTGGTGCTGCCGGATCTCCTTCGCCCGGCTGGCGAGGTCGTCGAAGGGGTGCCCGTGCGCGGGGAGCACCTGGCGCACGCCCGGGAGGTCGGCGACCTTCTCGAGCGACAGGAAGAACTCGGTCAGCGGATCACCACCGGACTCGCCGGACACCGCGACGAGCCCGGAGATGTGCGGGGTGATCGTCGGCAGCACGTGGTCGCCGGACAGGACGACGCCCTCGACGGGGTCGTACAGGCAGAGGTGGTCCGCGGTGTGACCGGGGGTGTGCAGCGACACCCACTCGCGCCCTGCGAGCGTGACGACCTCGGCGTCGGCGACGCGCCGCGTCGGTGACGGCGCCCGCATGAACCGCTTGGCCACCTTGCGCATGACCTGGAACTTGAGGCGCCGGCCGATCGGCGGTCGCAGCGTCTGGTCCTGCCGCCACGGCAGGGCCCGCCCGAAGGGCATGGGCGGCGGCTCGGACCGGACGGGCTCGCCGTCCTCGCCGGGCTCGCCCGCCTCCTCGGTCACCGGGTCGAACCACGTCTTGAAGCTGCGGTGCGTGAGCACGTCGGCGCCGTACTTCTCGCGGAAGCGCCCGGCCCCGCCGAAGTGGTCGGGGTGGGAGTGCGTGACGACGACGGTGTGCACGTCCTTCGGCCGGTAGCCGGCCTGGCGCAGGCGGTCGACGAGGGCTCGCCACGATTGCGGCCCGGGCAGGCCGGGATCGACCAGCGCGACGCCCCGGTCGTCCTGCAGGAGGTAGCAGTTCACGTGGCCGAGGCCGGGCAGGAAGACCGGCAGCTGTGAGCGCAGGATGTTCGGGGCCACCTCGGTGATCTCGGCCGAGGCCCGTTCCTGCTCCTGGCGCCGCGGGCGGGGGGCAGGGGCGGCGTCCACCACCCGAACCTATCTTGACCGGGCGGTCAACTGGTACTGCCGGCCTCCCGGGGCCGCTCGCCCGGCGGCCGGAAGACGTGCTCGCGGTACCAGCGCAGCTCGGTGATCGACTCGCGGATGTCGTCGAGGGCCCGGTGCGCGGTCGCCTTCCGAGGCACCTGGTCCATCGCCCCGGGGTACCAGCGCCGCACCAGCTCCTTGATCGTCGAGACGTCGACCGACCGGTAGTGCAGGTGCTCCTCGATGGCCGGCAGGTACGTCGCGAGGAAGCGGCGGTCCGTGCCGATGGAGTTCCCGCAGAGCGGCACCGTGCGGGGCTCGGGCACGTGCTGCTGGATGAACTCGAGGGTCCGCGTCCCCGCCTCCTCGAGGGTGATCGTGGACGCGTCGATGGCCGGGAGCAGGGCGCTCACCGTGTGCATCGTGCGGACGACCTCGTCCATCTGGGCCACGACCTCGGGCGGGTGGTGGACCACGAGGTCGGGGCCCTCCGCCACGATCTCGAGGTCGTCGTCGGTGACGATGGTGGCGATCTCGACGATCACGTGGCGCGCCGGATCCAGCCCCGTCATCTCCAAGTCCATCCAGACCAGCACGGCCGCAGGGTAACCGCAGGGGTGCGTAGCCTCGCCGGATGCGCGACCGCCTGCGCGTCCCCGTCGTGCGGTTGGACCCCGACCTGGACCTCCCCGCCTACGCGCGGCCGGGCGACGCCGGCCTGGACCTCGTGGCCCGCGAGCCGGCGCGGCTGGAGCCGCGGGGCGGGCGGGCCCTGATCCCCACCGGCGTCGCCTTCGCCCTCCCGGAGGGCTACGCCGGCTTCGTCCAGCCCCGCAGCGGGCTGGCCCTCCGGCACGGCATCACGTGCCTCAACACCCCGGGGCTCATCGATGCCGGCTACCGCGACGAGCTCAAGGTGCTGCTCGTCAACCTCGACCCGGAGGAGCCCTTCGAGGTCCACCGCGGCGACCGCATCGCCCAGCTCGTCGTGCAGGCGGTGGCGCAGGTGGAGTGGTCGCCCGTGGCGGAGCTGCCGCCCTCCGAGCGGGGCGGCGGGGGGTTCGGCCACACCGGTCGCTGAATCGCCGTCCCGCATCCGGTCCGGAGCCCGTCGCCGTATGCTCCGGCGGGGCGGAGGGAGAACGGGGGACCGGATGTTCGGGTGGAGGACGCGAGCCCTCGCGGTCGCGGGTGCGGTCATCACGGCATCGGTACCGATCAGCGGATCGGCCGGCGCCGCCGACGGTGATCCCGCGCAGATCGGGCGGTTCACCCCGGCCTTCGAGGAGGCCGGCGGGACGTGCGTCGTCGACGCCGACGGGCGCGAGCTGTGCAAGCCCGCTGCCGCGACAACGGTGGTGCTCAGCACCGGGCGCGTCCTGTACTGGGACGCGCTCGAGGGCACGGAGAACGTCAACCTGACCGTGCTCGCAGAGGGCGGGCACTCGCAGGGCAGCGCCCGCACCCGCGTGCTCGACCTGTCCACGGGCAGCCCGCGCTTCCGCGCCCCCACGCCGGAGGACGGCGGGGCCAACGTCACCGGTCACGGATCCGAGTACCTGCCGTTCGTCCCGCACGACGACCCGATCGTCAACGACGCGGACCTGTTCTGCGCGGACCAGGTGCAGCTCGCCGACGGCCGCATCCTCTCGGTCGGCGGCACCGACTGGTACGCCGAGCCGTACTACGGCGAGTACCTCGGCCACCGGTACGGGCTGCCCGAGCTCGAGGGCCTGCACAACGCGCGCCTCTTCGACCCCTACACGGAGACCTGGACCCAGTCCGGGTCGCTGGAGTTCGGCCGCTGGTACCCGTCGCTCGTGACGCTCCCGGACGGCAAGGTGCTGGCCGCCAGCGGCGTGTCGAAGCTCATCAAGCCGCTGTACCCGGAGCGGCCGTTCGACTCGGGCACGAACGTTCGGCAGCTCGAGACGTACGACCCGGCCGCCGGCACGTGGACGACGCAGCCGACGAGCGCGAACCGGTCGCTGCCGCTCTACCCCCGCCTCCACCTGCTCCCGAACGGGCACGTGTACTACGACGCCGGCGGCCAGGTGTTCAACCCGATGGGCCAGTCGTACGACGAGGCCCTCTGGAACGTCGCCGCCACGTACGACCCCGTGACCGCGCGGTGGACCGACCTCGGCGTCCCCGGCCTCGGCTTCGGCGCGCTGCCCGGCCTGCCGGACCTGCCTGGCCGGAACGGGATGCTCGGTGGGCTGCCCGTGCTGCCGAACCTCCCGCTGGACGGGCTGCCGAACGCGGGGGGCGAGCGCACTGGCGTGCCCGGGTTCCGCGGGTCCGCCTTCTCGATCATGCTGCCCCTCGAGCCCGAGGACGACGGGTCCTACCGGCGGAGCGAGTTCCTCAGCGCGGGCGGGGTCCTCGGCGTCACCCCGGGCACGTACCTGGGCACGACGAGCAGCCAGGTCAACACCGTCACCATCGACGAGGCCGGTGTCGAGACGCTGTCGTCGCGCCCGACGGGCGACCTCGGCGCCGCCCGCTGGTACGGCACCGGCGTGCTCCTGCCGACGGGCGAGGTCATGGTGCTCAACGGGTCCAGCCGCGACGAGGTGGTGCTGCCGGGCCTGGGCGTGCCGGTGACGACCCCCGAGCTGTTCGATCCGACGACCGAGACGTGGCGCCCGATGGCGCAGCAGGCCCGGTCCCGGACGTACCACAACACCGCGGTGCTCCTGCCCGACGGGCGGGTGCTCTCCGGCGGCCACGCGCCGGTCCCCACCATCTACGGCTTCAACGTCTCGGTCCCGGGGCTGAGCCCGAACGAGGGCCGCGACCCGAGCTTCGAGATCTTCTCGCCGCCCTACCTCTTCCAGGGCGATCGCCCGACGGTCGTCGACGGCCCGAGCCGGGTCGACACCGGGACGACCTTCGACCTCACCCTCGGCTCGCCGGAGGAAGCCGCCGCCGTGGAGGACGAGGGCCGCATCGTCCTGATGCGCAACACCGCGATCACCCACCTGGTCGACGGCGACCAGCGCGCCGTCGTGCTCCCGGTCGTGTCGCGGGAGGGGGCCACGCTGACGGTCAAGGCCCCGCCGACACCGTCGGTGGCACCGCCCGGGCCCTACCTGCTGTTCGTGAACCGCCAGGGTGACGACGGTCCGATCCCCTCCGTGGGCCGCCAGGTGTTCGTCGACGCGCCGGTGCCGGCTGACGTCGCCGCGCTCCCGGCGGGCCAGGACGGCACGACGTCGCCGCCGGTCGTGCTCCGCCCGCCGCAGGACGTGTTCATGGAGAACCTGGCCGACGCCTTCGGCACCGAGGCGGTGGCGAGCGAGCCCACGGCCACCAGCCGTGACGTCCGGGAGATCCCCGGCTGGCTCGTCGTGATCGCCGCGGGGCTGCCCATGGCCGTGCTGACGGCGCAGCCCGCGGTGTGCCGCCGGCGCGCGGTGCAGGTGCGCGACCTCCCCGGGTGAGGGTCCGAGCGGTCGTCGCGACCGCGCTGGCGATCGGATCGGTCGTCGGCGCCCCCGCGGCCGCGCACGAGGTGGACCCCACGGTGCGCACGGTGATCGACGACGTCGCGCCCGACGTGCCCGGCCTGCACGTGGAGGTGGCGACGTCGGTGACCACGCAGCTCGTCGTCGCCAACGACACCGCGCAGGTCCTCGAGGTGCTCGACGACGAGGGGCAGCCGTTCGTCCGCATCGGACCCGACGGCGTCGAGGCCAACTTGGCCGCCGCCGCGTGGTACCTCGCCAACCAGCCCTTCGGTGGCACGGTCCCCGCGGGGACCGGCCCCGACGAGCCACCCCGTTGGGCTCGGGTGTCCGCCGAGTCGACCTGGGGCTGGTTCGACCACCGCCTGCACGCGACGGCGGTCACCGTCCTCGGCGAGGGCCGGCCCTCGACCTTCGAGGTGCCGATGCGGCTCGGCGACCGGAGGGTGGTCGTGCGCGGCCACCTCGAGCGCCGCACGACCGTGCCGCGCTTCGCCGCCGCGCTGCGGTCCGTGCCCGACCCGTCGACCCAGCTGCAGGTGCAGCTGCTGGAGGGACGGGCGCCCGGGCTGTTCGTGCGCTACCTCGGCGCCGGTGAGGCGACGGTCGAGGGCGCCGACGGGGAGCCGTTCCTGCGCCTTCGCCCGAGCGGGGCCGAGGTGAACCGGCGCAGCCCCACCTGGCTCTTCTCGGCCCAGGCGCGCGGTGAGGACCTCGGCGGCGTCGTGGCCGACCCCGCCGCTCCGCCGGAGTGGGTGAGCGTCGGGACGTCGCCGTCCTACGCGTGGCTGGACCCGCGCGCGCTGATCGCGGAGGCCGGCGACCAGGCCGTGGAGCACCCGTGGGTGGTTCCCGTGCTCGTCGACGGTCGACGGGTGGAGGTGGCGGGGACGTCGACCGCCTCCGTGACGCCGCTGGAGGATCTCGCCCGCGCGCCCGGTGAGGAGACGGACCGGCGGTGGGTGCCGTGGGCCGTGGGCCTGGCAGCGCTCGGGACGGTGGGGCTCGTCCTGCTGCTCCTGCTCGGCCGCCGGGTCGCCGCGCGCGGCTAGGGCTCGCGGGTGACCTGGTCGGCGTCCTTGTCTGTGCGCAGGCCCAGGTAGCTGGGGTGGCGGAGGCGGTGGTCGCCGGTCCACTCGCCGTAGGCGACCTCCGCGACGAGCTCCGGCCGCAGCCATGTCGCGCCGCGGACGAGGTCGGCTCGGGGCGGGGGCGGGTCGAACGGGCACTCGTCGACGGTGAGCGGCGCCATGAGCCCCGCCAGGCGCTGGAGCTCGGCCTCCTTGAAGCCGGTCCCGACCCGGCCCGCGTACCGGAGGGGGCCGCCGGCGCCGGGCGCGTCGTACACGCCCACGAGGAGCGCACCGAGCCACCCGCTGCGCGTGCCCTCGCCGGGCAACCAGCCGCCCACGACGACCTCCTGGTGGCGGCGCACCTTCACCTTCAGCCAGGTGCGCACGCGGGCACCCGGCTCGTAGCGCGAGTCCTCCCGCTTCGCGACCACGCCCTCGAGCCCCTGCTCGTCCGCCGCCGACAGCAGCGCGAGCCCGTCGTCGTGCA
>DATFFY010000277.1:0-4062 GCA_035249805.1 Acidimicrobiales bacterium
CCTGCGCCGCCGTCGGCGACTGGGTGGCCGCGGCCGAGCAGCGGCTCGACCGCGACGGCGGCACGGCCGGCCATCCGCTGGAGGAGGCGAACGCGGCGCTGCTCGACCTCAAGGACGCGCTGTGGGCCGTCGAGCGGGACCGCCTCCCCACGGCGGACGGCGTCCGGGGCCTCGTGGGCGAGCGTGCGTCGTGGTCGGCCATCGAGGTCGGCACCTCCATCCAGCAGGCACTCGCCGCGCTCGACCGCCTCGAGGTCCGCGGTCGCGACTCCGCCGGGATCACCGTGCTCGTGCGCGAGCACGGGCTCGACCTGGCCGATCCCGCCATCGCCCGCCTCGTCGCGCAGCGCGGCGATGACCCGCTCTTCCGATCGCTCACCGTGCGCACGGCCGAGGGCCACCTCAGCTTCGTGTACAAGGCCGCCGCGGAGATCGGCGAGCTCGGTGACAACACCCGCGCGCTGCGGGAGGCGATCCGGGGCGACGACCTCCTGCGCCTCGCGCTGGCCGGTGACGCGGCCGCGGCGACGGTGCTCGGGCACACCCGCTGGGCCAGCGTCGGCATCATCTCCCAGCCCAACGCGCACCCGACCGACAGCCTCGAGGTGGACCGGCTCGACGGCCCGTTCGTCACCGCCGCGCTCAACGGCGACGTCGACAACTTCGCCGACCTGAAGGCGGCCGATGGCCTCCGGCTGGCACCGGAGATCACGACCGACGCCAAGGTCATCCCCACCCTCGTGTCCCGCCGTCTGGCCGAGGGCCGCGACCTCACCGACGCCTTCCGTGACACGGTCGCCGGCTTCGAGGGCTCCGTCGCGATCGCCGCCACCACCGCCACCCGCCCCGACCAGGTCCTGCTCGCGCTGCGGGGGAGCGGCCAGGCCCTCTACGTCGGACTGGCCGACGGGTGCTACGTCGTGGCCTCGGAGCCCTACGGCCTCGTCGAGCTCACCGACACCTACGTCCGCATGGACGGCGAGACCCCGGCCGACCCCGACAACCCCACCGCCAGCCGCGGGCAGATCGTGGCCCTCGACGGATCGCGGGCCGGCACGATCGAGGGGATCACCCGCCAGGCCTACGACGGGACCGAGCTGCCGGTGGCGGAGAGCGATCTCCACCACGCCGAGATCACGACCCGGGACATCGACCGGCGGGACTTCCCCCACTTCCTCCTCAAGGAGATCACCGAGGCGCCCGTCAGCTTCCGCAAGACGCTGCGGGGCAAGCTCGTCGTCCGCGACGACCGGATCGACGTCGACCTCGGGCCCGAGGCGCTGCCCGAGGCAGTCCGGGCCGGGCTCCGGGACGGCTCCATCGACCGCGTGCAGGTGATCGGGCAGGGCACCGCCCACGTGGCGGGCCAGAGCCTCGCGGCGGCGCTCGACGCCGCGCTGCCGGACGGGACCGCGCTCCGGGTCGAGGCGCTGCCGGCCACCGAGCTGTCGGGCTTCGGCCTGCGCCCCGACATGCGGGACACGCTCGTCGTGGCGATCAGCCAGTCCGGCACGACCACCGACACCAACCGCACCGTCGACCTGGCCCGGGCCCGCGGCGCCCGCGTGGTGGCCATCGTGAACCGTCGCCAGTCGGACCTCACCGACAAGTCCGACGGTGTGCTCTACACGTCCGACGGGCGCGACGTGGAGATGAGCGTCGCGTCGACGAAGGCCTTCTACGCGCAGATCGCGGCCGGCTTCCTCCTCGCCTGGTCGATCGCCGAGGAGGTGGGCGGCCGCGTCGACCCTCAGCTCGTGCACAGCCTGCGCGAGCTGCCCGCCGCCCTCGAGGCCACCGTCGGTCGTCGGAGCGCCATCGCCGCGGTCGCGCAGCAGCTCGCCCCGTCCAAGCGGTACTGGGCCATCGTCGGCAACGGCACGAACCGGATCGCCGCGGAGGAGCTGCGCATCAAGCTCAGCGAGCTCTGCTACAAGGCGATCGCCTGCGACGCCACCGAGGACAAGAAGCACATCGACCTCTCCTCCGAGCCGCTCGTCCTCGTGTGCGCAGCCGGCCTCGAGGGATCGACCGCCGACGACGTGGCCAAGGAGGTGGCGATCTACCGCGCCCACAAGGCCACCCCGATCGTCATCGCGAGCGACGGCGAGGCCCGGTTCGCCAGCGCGCTCCAGGTCATCGCCGTGCCGACCACCCATCCGCAGCTCGCGTTCGTCCTCGCGGCGATGGCCGGCCACCTCTTCGGCTACGAGGCCGCACTCGCCATCGACGCGCAGGCCCGGCCGCTGCGCGAGGCGCGCGCCGCGATCGAGGAGGCCGTCGGCGACTCGATCGCCACCGACGGCGACCGGCTGCTGCGCTCGCTGCGGCCGGCGCTCACCCGGTCGGGCTCCACGTTCTTCGACGGTCTGCGGGCCGGCGCCTACGACGGCCACCTCGAGGCGAGCACGGCGGTGCGGCTGGCGTCGTCGTTCCGCTACGCGGTCGGGATCGCGCCCCTCGACGCCTACCAGGCCGAGCACGGGCGGATCGGCACGCCCGCCGTCGTCGTCGACGACCTGACCGCCGCCCTGAGCGAGGGCATCGACGAGCTGACGCGCCCCGTGGACGCGATCAAGCACCAGGCCAAGACGGTCACCGTCGGGATCTCGCGCAGCGACGAGACGCTGCTCCAGCCCGAGCTCGTCCAGGCCGTCCTCACCGCCGGCACGGCACGGGACCGCCTGACCTACAAGACCCTGCGCACGCTGGCCGACCTCGATCCCACCGTCGCCGAGGTCACGGGGTGGATCCGCTACGAGCTCGACGGCGATCCGGAGGACGGCGAGGTGCCGGTGGCCGTCGTGGATCGCGGTGGCATCGCGCTCGACATCCCGTCGCGCACGGAGCGGGTCGGGCGGCTGCGAGGCACCAAGCACACCGTCGCCCTGGAGCGGCAGGTGTTCGTCACGCGCGGCCGCGAGGACGGGCGCACGATCATCATCGTCCCGGAGACCAAGGACGACCGGGCCACCGGCATCACGCTGCTGCACGTGCGGTTCCACGAGCACGTGAGCGCCACCACCGCCCGGGGGGCCCTCCAGGGGTACCGCAACCGCTGGGCGGCCCTGCGCGACGCCGTGCTCGAGACCGAGCCCACGTTCCGCGACGACCTGCTCACGACCGTCCCGACCGCCGACCTGCTGGTGGCGCCGCTGGCCGAGCTCGCCGACCACTGGCGGGCCTGACGACGTGTTCGGCATCGGCGTGGACCTGTGCGAGGTCGACCGGATGCGCGCCGCGCTCGAGCGCACGCCGACCCTGCGGGGTCGCCTCTTCACCGAGGCCGAGCAGGCGTACTGCGACCGCCGCAAGGACCCCACCGAGCGCTACGCGGCTCGGTTCGCGGCGAAGGAGGCCGTGCTCAAGGCGATGGGCCTCGGCGTGGGCGCGTGCAAGTGGCGGGAGATCGAGGTGGCCCGGGCCGAGAGCGGTGCGCCGTCGGTCGTGCTCCACGGCGGAGCCGAGCAGCTGGCCAAGGAGCGGGGGATCGTCGGGTGGCGCCTCACCATGACCCACACGCACCGGATCGCGGAGGCGATCGCGGTGGCGCTGGACGAGCCGTGATCCCGATCGTCACCCCGGAGGAGATGGCCGCGGTGGACGCGGCTGCGCCCGAGCCGGTCGAGGTGCTCGTCGAACGGGCGGGGGCGGCCGTGGCCCGGGCGGCCCTCGAGCTCCTCGGAGGCGCCTACGGCCGCCGCGTCGTCGTCCTCGCCGGCAAGGGGAACAACGGGGCCGACGGACGGGCCGCGGCGCTGCGCCTGGCCCGGAGGGGTGTGCGCGTGACGGTCGTCGACGCCCTCGGTGCGCCGTCGCGGCTCTCCGACGCGGACCTCGTCATCGATGCCGCGTACGGCACCGGCTTCCACGGGGGGCACGAGGCGCCCGAGGTGGGCGACGCGCCGGTGCTCGCCGTCGACATCCAGAGCGGCGTCTCGGGGGACACCGGTGAGGTGCGGGGTCGCGCCCTGTCCGCCGTGCTCACCGTGACGTTCGCGGCGCTGAAGCCGGGCCTGGTCCTGGAGCCGGGTCGGTCGCTGGCCGGCCAGGTGCTGCTCG
>DATFFY010000278.1:0-3035 GCA_035249805.1 Acidimicrobiales bacterium
AGCGCCTCCGCCCGGGCCGCACCCACCGCACCGCGCTGCTCGAGTCCCTGATCGAGGAGCAGCGGCCGATCGCCGAGCAGGTCGTGCTCGGCGGCCTCCCCGCGGTGCGCCAGGCGATCGAGAAGCAGAACGCCGAGCGCGCGGCAGCCGGGGAGCCCGCCATCGCTCCGGGCCCGCTCCTGGAGATCGCCGAGAAGCTGGTGCCGAAGGTGCGCGCCGCCGAGTGGCGCGACCGTGCCGACGCCGCGCAGCGCGACCTCGACGTCATCGACCTCCGCGACCTGCGCTCGGTCGTGTCCGCCGCCGACAGCGGGCCGCGTGACGAGGAGTCGCGCGAGCTGGCTCGCACGCTGAAGGAGGGCCTGGCCGCCCGCGTCGATGCCGAGCACGCGCTCTGGCTCGAGGAGCTCACAGCGACCGTGGAGGTGGGTCGAGTGGTGCGCGCGCTCCGCCTGAGCTCGCGCCCCCCCAAGGCCGGCGCTCCCCTGCCGCCCGAGCTGGCGGCCAAGCTGACGGCGAGCACGAGCGAGGCCCTCACGGCCGACGCGGCGCCCGAGCGATGGGTCGCCGTCCTCGACGCGCTCGCCTTCGCCCCCGTGCGCGACAAGGTCATCCCGACATCGCTGCCCGCCAACCTCCACGACGACGTGAAGGCCACGATCGCCCGCCTCGCCACCCGCATCCCCAAGGTCGCGCACATCTTCGAGATCGCGCCCGATCCGACAGCCCCCCGCCCCGAGCGGCGCCGCCCGCCGAAGCCCCCGAAGCCGAAGGCGGCCACGTCGAAGGCCGACAAGTCGAAGACGGACGAGCCGGAGACGGAGGTGCCGGAGGCCGAACCCGCGCCGGTCAGCGAGGCTGCGGGCGAGGGCGAGGGCGAGGCAGCGACTCCCGAGGCGTGACGACGGAGTCCGCCCTCGAGCGGCCCCGGTAGTCGCCGCTCTCCACGTCCTCGTCCCACCGCGCGCCGCACGACGCGCACGCGCAGGAGTCCAGGCACAGGGACGCGAGGTACAGGCGCTCGACCTCGTACGCCTCGCAGAACGGGCACCGCAGGTGCCCTGCCCCCCTGTTCGTCACCGGGGAGGAGGGTACAACGCCAGGACTATGGTGCCCCGCTATGTCCGTCGACTACGAGCAGCGTGGACCCTTCGCGGTCATCACGATCAACCGACCCGAGGCCCGCAACGCCGTCAACAGCGCCGTCGCCGAGGGGATCGAAGCGGCCATCGACAAGATCGAGGCCGACGACTCGGTCTGGGTCGGCATCATCACCGGCGTGCCACCCGTCTTCTGCGCCGGCGCCGACCTCAAGGAGATCAACTCCGGCAACGCCGGTGGCCTGTCCACGAAGCGGGGCGGGTTCGGGGGGATCACCCAGCGCGAGCGCACCAAGCCGATCATCGCCGCCGTCGACGGCCCGGCCCTGGCCGGTGGCACCGAGATCGTCCTGTCGTGCGACCTCGTGGTGGCGTCCACCTCCGCCACCTTCGGCATCCCCGAGGTGAAGCGCTCCCTCGTCGCCGCCGCCGGTGGCCTGTTCCGCCTCGGCCGCAAGGTCCCGGTGAACATCGCCATGGAGCTCACGCTCACGGGTGACCCGATCGACGCCACCCGGGCGCACCACTTCGGCCTGGTCAACCGGCTGGTCGAGCCCGGCGAGGCGCTCGACGCCGCCATCGCCCTGGCCGAGCAGATCTGCGCCAACGCGCCGGTCGCGGTGCGCGAGTCGCGCCGGATCGTGCTCGAGGCCACGAACGCCCCCGACGACGTCGGCTGGCGGATGTCGGTCGAGGGCATGGCGAAGGCGATGCAGTCGGAGGACTTCTCCGAGGGCCTCACCGCGTTCATCGAGAAGCGCAAGCCGGACTGGAAGGGTCGCTAGCCGGGCGGGGTAGCCGGCTACGTGAACGTCGGCAGGATCCCGTGGTCGTGGAGGAACTCCGCGAGTCCCGGGACGAGCGCCATCTCCCCGACGGCGTGCAGGTCGACCCAGGCCACCTCGGCGGCGTCGTCGCCCGCCACCGGCGCGGCATCGACCTCGTCGACGATGGTGACCTCGAAGTCGAGGATCACGATGTGGACCTGGTCGTCCAGCAGCTCCGCCCAGCCGATGAACGAGCCGCACACCCCCTCGAGGCCGGTCTCCTCGCGCAGCTCGCGCGTGACGGCCTCGGCCAGCGTCTCGCCCCGTTGCACCCGGCCACCGGGGACGGACCACTCCCCCGCCGCGGGTCCGCGCCCGCGGCGCACGAGCAGCAGGCGGTCGTGGTCGACGACGACCGCACCCACCGCGACCTCCGGGCCGCCGCCCTCGCTGTCGGTCACCGGAGCCTCCGGTGCACGACGATGGCCCGCGCCACCAGGCCGAACGACTCGAAGAAGTTCTTCGTGGCGCGGTCACCGGGGAGCGCCAGGCTGTCGACGCCGACGCAGCCCTCGGTCGTGCACCACGCGACCAGGTCGTCCATCAGCAGCTCACCGAGCCCGACGCTGCGCGCGGGTGGCTCCACGTACAGGTCGCTGACGACGCCCAGGCGGTCGCCGTCGGAGAGGGTCTCGATCCGTGCCACCGCGTAGGCGACGGGCACGCCGTCGAGCGAGCCGACCAGGACGCGGTGCGCGCCGTCGGCGATCTCCTCCTGGAGCCGCGGTTCGTACGGCGGGCGCCGGGCCTCGGTGCGGGCCCACATCTCGCCCCCCCGGTTCGCGCGGAGCTCGGCCACCGCGGCCCCGGCCAGCTCGGCCAGGCGCGCGACGTCCGTTCCGGTCGCCTCGCGGCAGGCTTCCTGCGGGGCGGGGCTCTCGCTCAGGTCAGCCCGCCTGGAGCTGGGCGACCTTCGACAGGATCGTCTTGCGGCCCCGGTTGGCCAGCTCGTAGAGCCGCACGAGCTCGAGCTCGGTCGGGGCCAGGCCAGCGAGGCGGTTGACCACGTGCGACGCGGAGAGGCCGTCGTAGTCGGGGATGGCCAGCGTCGAGGCGTCGATCGCCGCACCCGCGGCTCGTTCGTCGGACGGGGCCGGCGCACTGCCGT
>DATFFY010000279.1:0-6447 GCA_035249805.1 Acidimicrobiales bacterium
GGCCAGGAGCTCGTGGGTCACCGCGGTGATCTTCACGACTGCCCGCTCGAAGGCCTCCTCGGTCTGGGCGGAGGTGGACTGCACTCCGCTCACCTTGCGGACGAACTGCCGGGCGGCGGCTTCGATCTCCTCGTCCGTCGCCTCGGGCTCGAGCCCACGCAGGGTCGTGATGTTGCGGCACATGCCGCCAGGGTAGGCCGGTCTCAGACCTTGTTGACGGGGTCGCCCCGGCGGATCGTGCCCGGAACGACGACCTTGGCGTTCAGGCCGCGGAGCCGCAGCGCCTTGCCCTCGGGTGAGTTGAAGAAGCGCACGGCGTCCTGCCCGAAGCGCTCGGCGAACTTCGCGCAGCCCGTGTGGGGCTGCTCCGTGACCTCGATGACCGCGGCGCCGATCGAGAGGCGGGTGCCGGCCGGCAGGTTGTCGTGCCCGATGTCGAGGTCGAGGTAGAGCTGGTCCCCGGCCAGCGCCCGCCGCTCCGGGTCGCCGGCGGCGGCGAGGAGGGCGGCCCGGGCGTTCATCACGTTGAGCTGCATCTCGGGGTGCGGGCCCCCGTCCTCGGTGCGCCGGCTGGCGCGGTCCTTCCACGTGTCGCCCACGAGCCCCTCGGCCAGGTCGAGCTCGCCCTCCTCGAGGACCTCGCGCTCGCCCACGGCGGGCCGGCGGACGATCAGCTCGAGCGTCCCGCCGTCGGCGGGGGCGGCACGGACGTGGGCGAGGCCGGCCTCGAGCTCCGACCGGCTGTGGTGCGTCGTCACGCCGCACAGGATGCCTCCGCGGAGGCACGATGGGAGAGCCAGTTCGCCCCCGGGAATACTTGCGCGCGCAAGAGAGGTTGTACCCGTCATGCCTGCCATCACCGTCGACGACATCCTCGTGCTGCCGCGGGTCCCGGACCCCGACGCCGCCGTGACCACAGCCCGCCCGGTGCGGTCGATCACGACCGCACCCTCCGGCTACGAGGGCGAGGGCTTCCCGGTCCGGCGCGCCTTCGCCGGCGTGGACCTCGCCGCGCTCGATCCGTTCATCCACATGGACCAGATGGGCACGGTCGACTGGGAGCCCGGCGCAGCCAAGGGCACCTCGTGGCACCCGCACCGTGGCTTCGAGACGGTGACGTACATGCTCGACGGCGTCTTCCAGCACCAGGACTCCAACGGCGGTGGCGGGCTCATCACCGACGGCGACACGCAGTGGATGACCGCCGGCGGCGGGATCCTGCACATCGAGGCCCCGCCCGAGGAGGTCGTGGCCCGTGGCGGCACGTTCCACGGCGTCCAGCTCTGGGTGAACCTCCCGGCTCGCCTCAAGATGACCGCGCCGCGGTACCAGGACATCCGAGGCGGCGAGGTCGCGCTGCTCGCCTCGCACGACGGCGGCGCCCTCCTGCGCGTGATTGCCGGCGAGGTGGCCGGCCATCGAGGGCCGGGCGTCACGCACACGCCGATCGCGCTGCTCCACGCCACGGTGTCCCCGGGCGCGCAGCTGCGCCTGCCCTGGCCGGCCGAGTTCAACGCGCTCGTCTACGTGCTGTCCGGCTCGGGGTCGGTCGGCCCGGAGCGGCGCCCGCTGCAGTCCGGTCAGCTCGCGGTGCTCGGCGCCGGCGACCTGATCACGGTCTCCGCCGACGAGCAGCAGGACGCTGGGCGCACCGCGCTGGACGTGCTCGTCCTCGGCGGCCAGCCGATCCGCGAGCCGGTGGCCGCCTACGGACCGTTCGTGATGAACACGAGGGCCGAGCTGCAGCAGGCCTACGACGACTTCGCCGCCGGCCGCCTCGGCCGCATCCCCGCGAGTCAATAGGTCCGGACGCGCGGTGCCCGAGTCGCTAGGTCCGACATACCGGACCGAGCGACTCGGGTGAAGACGCACCGGACCTATCGACTCGGGCGGTCCTCGCTAGGCGACGGCGGGACCGGCTGCCCGAGGTCGGCAATGCCCGCCACGATCTCCTCGGTCTCCCGGCCGACGCCGGCTGACCCCAGACCAGGTTCTCGCGACGAACGGCACACACAAGTGTGTGCGAGGCGTCGCGAGTTCGATCAGGGGGAGGTCGCCTGGGCGCGGCGGTGGGGCTCGGAGTGGTCCCAGTCGGCCAGGAGCGTGCGGATGGCGGTGAGCAGGACCAGCGGTTGGTCGAGCATCGCGTGGTGCCCCGCCTCTGGCAGCAGCACGACGGGGGTGACGCGACCCATCGCGTCGTACATCGACTCGCCGATGTCCTGCGTGACGAGCCCGTGCTCCGAGCGCAGCAGCGCGAGCCGGCACCGGACCTGGGACAGGTACGGCTTCGCGATCCCGCGCATGCCGTGGGAGAACTGCTCGAAGATGCGGCGATCGAACTTCCACTGGTACCCGCCGTCGACCGGCTTGAGCGACTGCGGGCCGACGTGGGCGGTGATGTAGTCGAGGTAGTGCTCCTGCGGGGGAACCGTCCGGAAGCGGCCGATGGCGTCCTCGACCGACGCGTAGGTGCGGGGCGCGCCGAAGGCCTGCTTGAGGCGGAAGGCCTCGGCCTCGGGCTGCGGGTCGGTCACCGGCGAGTCGCACACGATCACGCCGGTCAGCCGGTCGGCGTGCAGCGCGGCGGTGGCGATCGTGACGAAGCCGCCCATGCTGTGGCCCACGACCACCGGATGTCCCGCGATGCCCCCGGCCTCGGCGACGGCGACGACCTCCTCGGTCCACTGCTCGATGGCGTACTCGTCGCGGTGGTCGGAGTCGCCGTGCCCGGACAGGTCGATGGCCAGCACGCGGAGGTCCTCGGCGAACGTCGCCGCGACGTGGGTCCACCAGTGGGCGTGCGCGGCGCCACCGTGGACGAAGACCAGGCCGCGCCGACCCGGCTCGCCCCAGGCCAGGTAGTGGATGCCGGCGCCCCCCACCTCGACCCGCTCGTCCGTGTACGGCACGGCCAGCGCTCGCGTGAACCACCCGGGCGTGTCGGCCACGACGGCGACCCTATCGACGGCCGTAGGGTCGGAGCATGCCCCTCACCGACGAGCTCCTGAACACGGTCACCTGGAAGATCCCGAACGCGCTCGCCCTGGTCGGTTCGGCAGCGGGCGGCGAGCGCAACGCCATGACGGCGAGCTGGATCACGCAGGTGTCGATGGAGCCGGTGCTCGTGGCCGTCGGCGTCGACAACAGCGCCGTGACCCACCGGCTCATCACCGAGGGCGGCTCGTTCACGATCAACCTGTGGGACAGCACGGACACGAAGGTCTTCGTGAAGTTCTCGAAGCCGGCCACCGACGACGGCGAGACGCTGAACGGGCGCGCCGTGCGGCCGGCCACCACCGGCGCGCCGGTGTTCGAGGAGGCCGTCGCCTGGATGGACTGCGCGGTCCGACAGAGCATCGACCTCGGGTCCCACACGCTGTTCGTGGGCGAGGTCGTCGACGCGGAGATCCGGGACGCCGAGGCCGTCCCCGCCTCGATGCGCGACACCCGGATGAAGTACGGCGGCGTGAAGCGGGGTGGCCACTGACGGGCGTGTGCCCCCTTTCACGTCACAGATCTGGCACGAACGCCGCGGGCGGGGGCGGCACGGCGACTAGCGTGAGGCCCGGCGGGGAGGGCGGAACCGATTTGAGGCCCTTTGCATCGCAGGGCGGAGACGATGGCGCATCCCGTGGTGGTGGTGAAGCAGGAGGGGCGACGACCCCTGTACGTCGAGGTCCGTGAGCCCATCGACGTCGGCCGCGAGTGCGACGGCCTCCTCCTCAGCGACCCCCAGGCCTCGCGGCGCCATGCGAGCCTCAGCCCCCGGGGCACGGGCGTGGTCGTCGAGGACCTGGGCAGCACGAACGGCACGTTCCTCGACGGCTCGCAGATCGGCTCGGCGGTGGTGCTCATGCCGGGCTCGGTCGTCCGCATCGGGGACACGGTGCTGCAGCTGGCGACGGAGGGGCAGCCGGCGACCAAGGCCGCGAACGGCGCCGCCGCCCCGAGCACGGTGACGGTGGGGCCGGACGCCAGCGGCGTGGTGCGAGCCGACCCGTCGGGCCCGCAGGCCCTGCGGGAGACGTCGATGGAGTCCGTCGCCCGGCGGGCGATGAACGACTCGCTCCCCCGGCTCCAGCAGTCGGTGGAGACCGATCACGGCACGATCACCATCGTGTTCAGCGACATCGAGTCGTCGACCGAGCGGGCCACCGCGATGGGCGACGCCAAGTGGATGAAGGTCCTCGCCGCCCACAACGAGATCATCTCCCGGCACACCTCGGCCTGGGACGGGACCGTGGTGAAGAACCAGGGCGACGGGTTCATGCTCACCTTCGGGGGCGCTCGGCGAGCGCTCCGGGCGATGATCGACGTGCAGCAGGAGCTGGCCGGCAGCGGCACGACCGAGGGCATCCGCGTGCGCGTCGGCGTGCACACCGGCGAGGTGATCGCCGAGGAGGGCGACATCTTCGGCAAGCACGTGATGATCGCCGCCCGCGTCGGTGGGCTCGCCGAGGGCGCGGAGATCCTCGTGTCGTCGATCGTCCGCGAGATCGCGTCAGCGCGCGGTGACCTGATCTTCGGCGAACCGCGGGCCGTGCAGCTCAAGGGGATCGAGGGCGAGCACCTCGTGTACCCGCTGCACTGGGAGGGGTTCGCCGCCGAGAGCTGACGCCGGCGAGCGCTAGTCGCCGGCCGGCGTGCGCTCGATCTCCTGCGGACCGGACCGCTGCCGCGCGTCGGGCCCGCCGACGGCCTCGTTCGACCCGGTGGCGCGAGCGACGGCGGCGCGTGCGACGCCCTGGAGCGCCTCCTCGGCCTGGTAGTCGCGGATGCTCCGCTGGAGCGGCCCGGGAGCGATGTAGCCGACGAAGAAGGCGACCACGGTCGGGATGAACACCAGCGGCGCCCAGGCCTCCACATCGGCGAACGCGATGCGGAGGATCGACACGCCCAGGGACAGCGTCACGCCGATGGCCGAGCCGGCGATCGCGAACTGGAGGGCCCGGACGAAGCGGTTCGACGGGAGCCGACGGCGTGCGGTGTTGATCACGAGCACCGCGCTGCTGAACACCGCGAGGACGAGCACGACCATGGCGAAGATCCCGAGCGTCGACGTCGCGTCGCCCCGCACGTCGACCACGAAGGTCTGGTCGCCGATCACCCGGCCGTCGGTGTCGTAGACGCGCAGGGAGGTGCCGAGGTAGCCGGTGGCCTGCCGCTCGAGGTCGAAGAAGTCGAGGGCCGTGTCGACCGTGGTGGACTCACCGGGGTCGAGCGTGGTGCGGATGCCGATGTCGTAGGTGAGGAAGGTCAGCCCGAGGGCCTTGCCCTCGAGGCGCACGTGGCGGATCTCCTCCGGTTCGTCGCCGAGGTTGCGGATCGTCAGGCGCAGCGGGATCTCCTCGCGAGGATCGAGGAGGATCGGGTCGTCGGTGTCCGCCGTGGCGACGTCGACGCCCGCGATGGTGGCGTCGATCTGGAGGGCCTCGTCGTCCTGGGCCGGTGCGCCCGGCAGGACCACGGCGGCGGCGAGGGCGAGACCGGCGATGAACCCGGTCATCGGACCCACCGCTGGGTCGTGGCCGACGGCAGCGGCGCTCGGAAGAGGATGGCGAACAGGGCGATGATCACGACCATCGACAGGGCCAGCTGCCCCGAGCCGGTGGCGCCGCCGGCGGCATGGAAGACCTCAGGCGGCTCGATGACCACGCCGGCCACCACCGGGTCCCGGGCCTGGCCCACGCCGGCGGACGCGATGTCGCCGACGGAAACGAGATCGTCCACGGGGATGGTGGTCGACGGCGCCCGGAACGGGGCGGTGCCCGACCAGAGCACCCGGCCGCCGCTCCCCTTGACGTCGATCGTGACGTCCTTGCCCTCCTCGAGGTCGCCCGTCACGACCACCGCGCTGAGGGGGAAGTCGTCCAGCTCGGTGTCGTAGGGACCGATCTCGAAGGAGATGTCGACGGTCCCGGCCGGGTCGTCCTGCGCGGCGGCGGATGAGGCGCTCAGCAGGAGCGGGATCGTGCAGGCCACGAGCACCACGACGGCGACACGGAGCCGGCTCACGGCGTGGCCGTCCGCTCGAGTCGGGACGGGCGGGCGGGGAGGAAGCCGTAGGAGATCTTGATCGGGTCGTCGGTCGACACCACCAGGCCGGGGGGATTCTCCCGCTGGTTCACGACCTTGATGCGGAGCTCCCGACCCTGCGGGATCGTGTGGTTCACCGACCCGAAGTGGGCGACACGATCTTTGGTGCCGTTGCCGTTCTCACCTTGCCCGAAGTACTGGTCGGCGGAAGCGATCGCGATCTGGGTGCACCCCGTGGACGCCGGCGGCTCGGGGGGATCAGGCGCACAGTCGAGCAGCAGCGCGGTGAACCGGACATCGCCAGGTCGGTCCTGGTCGAGGTACAGGTGGAAGAACCCCTGCAGCAGGAAGCCGCCGCTCGGCGCCGGCGGGCTGCGGAACGTGAGGAACTTGTTCGGGGCGGCCTGG
>DATFFY010000280.1:0-3192 GCA_035249805.1 Acidimicrobiales bacterium
GCGCCGAGCGTGTCGAACGGGGGTGGCGTGTAGGGCGCGCAGGGCTCGCTCGTGGCGGGGAACCGGTTGCGGGCGGCGCAGGCTCGGGTCATGAGGTCGACGGCGTCCTCCGGCAGCATCCAGCCCGCGGTCACGGCCGCGTCGGTGCGCTCGGCCAGCCGCGCGTAGTACCCGGCGTGGGACCCGTAGCGCTGCTGCAGCTGCAGGTCCGTGTAGGGCAAGGTGATGCCGCCGGCGATGCTGCACGCGGTGGGCAGGTACGTCGCGACGGGGACCTCGATCGGCGGGAGGCGGATGCCACCGATCGAGTGGCCGTCGGCGTCCTTGGCGAGCGACCCTCCACTGAACACGTACCGGGGCCCGTGCCTCGGCGCGGGGCCGCCCGCGACCCAGCGGGCCAGCTGGTGGATGGCGGCGGACGAGACGTAGCGCCTCGGCATGGATGCGCCCCCGACGGCGCAGACCGCCAGGCTCGGTGTGACCTGCTCGCCGTAGTTGCCCGCGGTCAGCAGCAGCGCGTCGTACTGCTCGCGCCCGACCTTCGGGAGGCCGAAGTGCCGTGGCCCCTGGGCGAAGGCCTGCTGGTAGCCGACCCAGTGGTCCTCGTGGGCCGCGCCGGCCACCTCCCAGAGCCGCACGTTCGGATCGAGGTCGGCGGGGTCGACGCCGTCGTCCACCGCCTCGACCTCGCTGAGCAGGTTGATGACCGGCACGGCCACCGGGTACGGGTACGTCTTGGGCTGGAAGGTGTTGCCGTGCACGAGGATCCCGTCGATGATCCCGACGGCGCTCGGGTGGGTCGGGAGCCAGCCCGCCACGTAGTCGTGGAGCTTGATGCCCGACTGGGACTGCCCGGCGGCCAGCACGTACTCGACGCGACCGACGCCGATCGCCCCCATGGGGTCGAGCCCACCGTCGGGCGGGGGCTGCCGGAACGACTGCGCGATCTGGGTGACGATGTCGAAGGCCCACGCGTCGCCGGGATGGGAGATCGCCGCGTAGCGGACCGGGTCCCACATCTTCGGCGTGAAGACCGGGAGGCAGCACAGGCCGGACTGCTGCGCGCTCATGTGCACGAACGCGTAGCCCTCGCGCAGCAGCATCGGTCGCGTGAGGATCGTGTCGACCCCGTTCTCGAACTGTGCCGTCACGTTGACCCAGTCGAGGAGCACGATGCCGTTGAACCGGGCCGGGTCCGACGGCCGGTGCACGATGATGCGCGTCGTGTACGGCGCCGGGGTGCCCGCCGCGTCCACGGCCGTGCCCGAGACGAGGAGCTCCTGCTCCTCGTAGCCGAACACGGCCGGGTCGTACCACGCGTCCCAGAGGGCGTGGCCCTGGATCCCCGCCGGCGGCTCCGTCAACGTCGGCACCGGCACCGGCTGGTCGCCCGGCGCGGCGGCGACCGGGGCGGGTACGACGACCACGAGGGAGGACGCGAGCAGCAGCACCGCGCCGAGCGCGCGCCACGGACCCCGTCTCCCTGACATATCGAGGCGAACCTAGCGGGGTGGGGCGCGCTACGGTCCACCCGACATCCCAACCATCGAAGCGGCGACTCGCCGCTCGGCCGTCCGACAGCGCCCTCGCGCGTCGGTCCCTGCCGGGCGGCACCATCCCCAGGAGAGCCCCGATGGCCAGCACCCTCACCCCCGAGCAGCTCGCGACGTTCGAGCGCGACGGCGTGGTCCGCCTCCCCGGCGCGTTCACGGCCGACGAGGCCGCCGCCATGCGAGACGTCGTGTGGCGCGAGCTCGGGACCCGTGGCCTCCGCCGCGACGACCCGACCACCTGGGTCGACGAGGCGCCCGCGCACCTGCAGCACCTGAAGGCCCGGCCCGAGTGGCGGGCGGTGTGGTCCGAGCGGACCCTGGGGGCGGTCGCCGACCTGGTCGGGCCCGAGCGAGCCGTCGCCCCGCCCGACAGCGGCGCCTTCTTCATCCTGTTCCCGACCCCCCGGCCCTGGCGGGTGCCGTGGAAGGCCTGGCACGTCGACCACGCGTGGCTCGACCCGAAGGCGCCGTTGCGGGCGCTGAAGGTGCACGCCCACTTCGGCCGGACCCTGCCGCGGGCCGGGGGCATGACGATCCTGGCCGGCGGCCACCACCTCATCGACGCGATCGCCCGCACGCTCCCGCCCTTCCCCGCCGACGCCAAGGGTGAGGTCGTGCGCAAGGCGATCATGCAGGGCCACCCGTACCTGCGGGCCCTCGGCACCGACGTCGGCGACGACGAGGCCGCGCAGCGGGCCCGCATCGAGCGGTTCGTCGACCGTGAGGAGGACGTGCTCGGCTTCCCGGTGCGGGTCGTCGAGAACACGGCGGAGCCGGGCGACGTGCTGCTCATGCACCCGCTGACGTTGCACACCCGACCGACGAACGCCGGCACCGAGCCCCGCCTCGTGCTGAACAAGGATCTGTACCCGCCGGGCGGCCCAACCCCCACGATGTCGCCTTCCCGCTAGGCGATCGCCCGGCGGATCGACAGACTCGGCCCATGCACTGGGACCGGGAGCGCTGCCTGCGAGCTGTGCTGTCGAAGGACGCCCGATTCGACGGACAGGTCTTCACCGCCGTCACCACCACCCGCATCTACTGCCGCCCGAGCTGCCCCGTCGTCCCCCCGAAGCCGGAGCACATGCGCTTCCTGCCCACCGCCGCGGCCTGCCAGGCGGCCGGCTTCCGGGCCTGCAAGCGCTGCCGGCCGAACGCCGCGCCGGGCTCACCCGAGTGGGACCTGCGGTCCGACCTCGTCGCCCGCGCCCTCCGCCTGATCGCCGACGGCGTGGTCGACCGCGAGGGCGTCGAGGGGCTCGCGTCGCACGTGGGCTACAGCCGCCGCCAGCTGGAGCGCCAGATGGTCGCCGTCGTCGGCGCCGGTCCGCTGGCCGTCGCCCGCGCCCAGCGGGCCCAGGCTGCCCGCGAGCTGCTCGAGACGTCGGACCTGCCGATGACCGAGGTGGCGTACGCGGCGGGCTTCGGGAGCATCCGGCAGTTCAACGACACCGTGCACACGGTGTTCGGGATGACGCCCACGCAGCTGCGCGCCGCCCGCCGCTCGCGCGAGCCCGCGGCCGGGGGCTCGCTGAGCGTCCGCCTGCCGTACCGCGAGCCGTTCTGGCCGGACAGCCTCTTCGGCCACCTCGTCGCGACGGCGGTGCCGGGGGTGGAGGAGTGGCGCGACGGCGCCTAC
>DATFFY010000281.1:0-6173 GCA_035249805.1 Acidimicrobiales bacterium
CGGCCCCCGAACCTCGGCGCCATCGACTTCTCCCAGCTGGGAAGCCTGATGAACCGCAACGCCGTCGTGGGCGAGAACTGCGAGCTGTGCAGGCTCGCCGAAGCCGCGCGGGCCTTCCCGTCGCAACGAGGCATCAACTGGGACGCACTGCAACCGAACCTGCTGATCCCGTGGGCGATGGGCCCCCTCGGCAACCGGATCCACAAGGTGCAGCCTGGTGTCTACGGCGACTCCCGGTGTCGAGGAGCCTGCGGTCCGAACTGCTGGGCCTGCGCGGGGCCGATGGATCTCTTCCGGTGCGGGGAGGACGAGGATGGCGACACCCGCTGGTGGAAGTACCCGAACGTCCAGGTCTGCGGCACCGCTCAGGGCTGCAAGGACCACGACGCCTGCTACGACTACTTCCTCGGGGTCCGCGGCGAGTCGGCGTCGACGCCGTTCGGACTGGGGCATCGCGTGTGCGATCTCGAGGCCGTGTGCCGACACGGATCGAGAGCCAGCCTTGGATGGGCCGTCGGTGCGGGCCCGCAGGCGGGCACCGCGCTGCGCTTCTCCGACCACCCGGTGGTGTGCGGCCCCTGCGCAGCTGGCGAGGTCGGTGTCCAGCGGCAAGCGGACCCGCAGGACGGCTGCGGCAGCCAGTCGATCGTCCCCTCCGCCGTGCCGACGATGGTCCCTCCGCGTCGACCCGGCCGTCGGCCCCGGCAGGATCCAGGTGCCTGCCCGCCGACGGGTGTCGACGAGGATCCGAGGTACGGCCAACTGCGACGGGTGGTCCACCACGGACGGGACTACGGGGTCCAGGGGGCCGGGTGGGGCCAGGGAGCGCTGTCACCCGAGCTGCTGGTGCGCAGCCCCGGCACCTCCGCCGCCGGCACGATCCGACCGCCCGGCTACGTGTCAGGCAGCTCACGTCAGCACGCTCGAGGGCACCTCGTGGCCAACACGCTCGGTGGTTCCGGGCGCACCATGCAGAACCTGGTGACGCTGTTCCAGGATCGGAACCGGAGTGACATGTACGAGGGGTTCGAGAGGCCGGTACGGGAGAAGGTCGCCAGCTGTGAGGTGGTCGACTACGAGGTGACGCCGCGGTACGACGACACCGGCCCGTTGCCGGTGCGGCGCGTGCACATCGACGCCCGGAGCCGGACGTCGTCCTGGCGCCTGATCGGCGACGTGGACAACACCTGATGCTCGGCTGCAGTCAGCCCACGACGGCGAAGAGGACGGTGTGGCAGCCCTGGAACGTGTCCTCGACCGGGAACTGGGTCTTCTGGAACGCGCCGCCGTAGCCGAGGGCGGTCAGCACGATGTGCCCCCGCTCGGCCCGTTCGGCCATGGTGCCGGCCGCTGCATCACCGGCGCGGTAGGCGATGGACGACTGGCGCAGCGGGACGCCACCGCCGAGCTCCTGCCACCTGCCCTCGACCTCATGGAGGCTGTTGGGCTCCGGTTGGTTCTCGCTGAACTCGACGGTGCCGACGGGTTCGGACGTCTGCATCAAGCCCCCCCAATCGCGCTCGGCCCAGAGCACCTTGTGCCGTCCGGCCGAGATGCGTCGGACCTGGATGCAGGTGGTCGTGGTCGGGGCCTCCGCCGGGACCCGTCCCACCACGATGACACCGTCGATCTGGTCGGCATCCTCGACGTTGGGGAAGGTGTCGAGCACCTGGGTGGGCCCACCCTGGCGCGGTGCGGCGATCGCCCCGACCGTCCGATCGGCTCGCGCCCGGTTCGTCGCCGCGCTCTCGACGCCAGGGTGGGCAGCGACGAGCACACCGCCGATCTCCTCGGTGTCCGGCATCGGGCCCCACATCTGCTGCACGTCGTCGACCGACGTTCGCAGCTCGTCCGTCTCCGCCGAGAACCTGACCTCGCCGAGGCGCACGAAGAGGTTCTGCGGGAAGTACGCGGTGCCCGCCGCATGGGCCGCCGCCGCTTCCGCGTCCGGCGGAGCGTCCAGCGGCGCGCCGCGCTCGAGCAGCTCCCGGAGCCGCTCGAGGTTCTCCGGGGACCCCATCGGGAGGGTGTACAGCGCGAACGTGCGCTCTCGCGGCGGAGCCGGGGGTTCCTCGACGTGGCGGAAGTGACGGTCGGACCGGTGCACGAACAGCACCCAGTCGGCGACGGGGCGCAAGGGCGCGGCCGCCAATGCCGACGGCGGGACCATGAGCGTCGACGGAAGGGCCTCGATGGCCTCGGGAGCTGCAAGGTGCTCCGAGAGGGTGAGGTGGGGCATCACCTCGAGCGACTTGAGGTGAGGCTTGCCGCCTCCATCCGCGCCGGGGACGAGGATGTCGACCTCGGGGCGGCGGTCGGGGTCGTCGAGGCCGACGGTGAGCGAGATCCTCGCGAGGTGCTGGGCCTGGTCCAGCGCCTGCGCGATCACGTCCGGACGGGCCGCGCAGAAGCGGAGCTCGACGCCCTCGCCCATGAGGGCGCGGACCTGGGCCTCGACCCCGGCCGACGAGCTCGGGTCCACCGGGAGGAAGCCGGCGGGAGGGAGCTCGACGATGCCCCGGCGCAGCAGGATGCGCGACGTCGGCCGCAGCTGACCGCCGATGACCGCGCTGGCCAGCAGCTGCTTCACGTCCTGCATCCGGGCCCAGCCCCCGCTGCCGAGCAGGGTCTCCCCGCTCGGCAGGGTGAGCTTCTCCGGATCGAGCACGCTCGTCAGCTCCTCGAGCAGGCGGTCCGCTGCGAACGCGGCCTCATGGCTGCGGGTGCAGGGGTCGTCCGGGTCGGCCGTGTCGCCGAACGCGACCGCGTCGCGCAGCTGGCACTGGAACTGCAGGACCTGGGCGAGGAAGACCGACCACGGCCGCAGGCCCAGCCTCGGGTGCCACCAGCGCACGGGCGCCGGGTCCACCCGGTCGCGGCGCACGATCCACGGGTCCACCCACGCCGTGGCCTCCCCGTTGCGCGCGACCACCGCGATGGGCACGCGCACGTCACCGACCGGCAATGCGCCGCGGCACCAGGTCGCGGACTTGAGCCCCGCGGCCGACGCGAGCGACCGGCCCCGTGCCTCGGCGCCGAACACGGCCGCGGCGACGCGGGAGCGGAGATGGGCACCGTGGAGCTGCACCGCGCTCGAGCGGGGGAGCGGACGGCCCAGCCTGAGCGGCTCCAGGCGCGCGATGACCCCTTCGATCCTCCAGGCCCGATCGGTGTCGGTGGCGCACGCGGCCTCGCAGAGCCGGCCGTAGACCTCCTCCTCACCACAGAGCCCCTCGCCGTGCCCGATCGTGAGCACCCACCAGTCGGGCGACGCGACCTCGGTGGCCGGCTCGTCACCCGGAGGCACCACGCAGGGAGCGAAGCCACCGGCGTCGAGGTCCTCGAACCCACCGTGCGCCGCCGCCCCGCGGGCGAGTGCCACGAGCTCGTCGACGTCGAGGACGACCTCGGTGGGGAGGAGCAGCGGGCGTCCGAGACCGTCGAGCGCGTACCCCGGACCGACGCGCAGACCGGTGCCCTGGTTGCACGACGCGACGTCGTAGCCGTACACCACCCCTGGCCCGCCGGCGAGGTTGGAGAGGTGCACGAGGCGTCGCCCGTACTCCTGCTCCCGCTCGAGGTGTGACGCGTCGAGGAGCTTGCCGTCGAAGTAGTGGTTCCGCGTCAACGGGGTGGGCTGCGGGACGAGGGGCACCCCGTCGTGCGCACCCCGCATCGACACCGGAGTGGCCTTCGGCTGGCGGATCGTCGGGTGGAGGGGCATGGCTCAGCTCCTTCCGCTGTACGGAGCGACGTGGACGAAGTCGTGGCCGTCGTGCTCGGTGCCTGGTGGCCCGCCAGGCGCCCCGGCGATCGGGAGCAGATCGTCCCCCAGCACGGGGGTCGGCCCCGTTCCGGCGGCGATGATGCGCACGCGGTTGCCGGTCAGGCTCTCGCGCAGGCGCAGCGTGATGGTGGTCCGGGCTGCGTCGACGGTGGCCTCCCGGACCTCCAGCACGTTCCAGCCGTTCTGCCACTCCGACACCGAGAACGCGCGTGGCTCCACCGACGTCGCGTTGAGCGGGGCGGTCGCCCGCAGCCTGATCGTGCGGGCCGACACCTCGACCCGCTCGCGGGTGATGCGCGGGCCCTCCCGGAGCGGTGCGCTGTCGGTCACCGGGTCGGACGGCGACGCGGCCGGCCCCGCGCCCGGACCGTGGAACAGCCCGCACAGGAGCTCCTGGAGGACCGAGGTGGGCACGTGGTTCGGGCGAACCGAGGTGTCCCACACCGTCTCGTCGGTGACGGTCCATGCTCCCTGCTCGTCGCGCACCAGGTGGAGCCGGACATCGGCGAGCACGATCGGGTCGTCCTCCTCGGCGGCCCAGGTCGAACGCCGACCAGCGCTCACAGGTGGCGCCCAGCCGGCGACGTCGGCGGTCGCCAACCGGCGGAACGCCTGCAGCAGCGCGGCGGGCTGCTGGGGCCCGGGCAGCGCGAGCACCTGGGCTCGGGCGGCCGCGGCGTCCTGCTCGGCCTCGGTCGGGGTCGGGCCCGGCTGCTCGATCCCGAACAGCACGCGCAGGGCTCGGTGCGTGAGCTCGGGCAGGTCGACGTCCGGCCGGGGCAGCAGGTCCGCCTCGACGGTCTCGAGGACCCTCGAGTACGCCATCCCCGTGCCGGCCCCGTCGCACGGGTCGGTGAGCGCCGGGACCTGGCGCGACAGGCACGCACGGGCGCGGAGGATGACGCGGAGCTCGAGCCTCGCCTCGGTGCCGATGTCGTGCCCCGGGTCGAGCTCCTCCCGGTGCTTCTCGAACCACGACGGGACGTGCAGGCAGAGCCGGTCGACCACGCGCAGCGCGCGACCCGCTCCGTCGAAGGCGAGCCCTGGCTCGATGCGGACCTCGTCGGCCTCGGCGTCGACGGACACGTCGAGCCCCCAGGCCACGCCGGCACCGTGGAGCCACGAGGTCGCGAGCCGTTGCTGGCCGCGGTGGTAGGCCTGCTCGGTCTCGAAGTCGTCGACGCCGAGCAGCATCCCGAACGTGTAGTTGACCGAGGTCCACGGATCGGCGCGGAGGTCCGCGCTCGGTGGGGCAGTCGTCAGCAGGTCGGTGGGCACGAAGGGTCCTCCGATCGTTCGCCGCTCGGCCGGAAGGGCGCCCCCGGGAAGGGGCGGCCGGCCTTGCGGTACTCGTCGTGGATGGCATGGATCAGGTGGTGCTGTCGGATGGGGCCGCCGTCCGCGGCGGCGGCGAACCCGGCCGACACGGCCGCGTTGCGGATCACGCCGCCGACCACCTCGTACAGGTGGGCCAGCACCGTCAGGTCGACGTCCGGGTCGAGCGGTGCGGCATCGGGGAGGTGGCACCGCCAGAGCTCGAGCCGGTCCGCTTCGTCCGGCTCGCCGAACTCGACCACCACCTCGAGGCGGCGTGCGAACGCGCGGTCGACGTGGTCGCGCAGGTTGGTCGCCAGCACGGCGACGCCTTCGTACCGCTCGAGCCGGCTGAGGAGGAAGGCGGTCTCGAGGTTGGCGTAGCGGTCGGACGCGTCGCGCACCTCGGTCCGCTGGCCGAACAACGAGTCGGCCTCGTCGAAGAAGAGGACCGAGCGAGTGGCCTCGGCAGCATCGAACACGGCGGCCAGCTGCTTCTCGGTCTCGCCGATCCACTTGGACACGATCCGGCTCAGGTCGACGAGGAGCAGGTCGACCCCGAGGGCACCCGCCAGCACCTCGGCCGAGAGGGTCTTGCCCGTGCCCGACGGACCCGCGAACAGCAGCCGCACCCCCGCCGCCCCGGTCCGGCCCGCGAGGAACCCCCAGTCGCCGAGCACGGTGCCCTGGTGCTCGACGCGTGCGACGGCTGAGCGCAGCTGGGCGAGCTTGTCCGGGGCGAGCACGAGATCGGCCCACCCGACCTGCGGGTGGACCAAGTGGACGCCGATGGGGAGCGCGGCACCGATCCGGGCGCGGACATGCGACCCGACCGCCGTCGGGTGCGGGACACCACCGTCGACCCCGGCCAGCGCTCGGGCGTCGCGGACCGCCGCGCGCGCCACGGCGGGATCGACGGGAAGTCGGGCGGCCAGCGACGCTGCTGCTCCGGCGTGCTCCGGCAGCACGGCGGACCACATGGCGCGGTGCTCGGCGATGCCCAGAGGGGTGGCTCGCACGACGGTCGTCGGTCGAGCGTCCAGGGCGACGACGCCGGCACGGGTCGTGCACA
>DATFFY010000282.1:0-3876 GCA_035249805.1 Acidimicrobiales bacterium
CGGCCGCGACGTCGTGTCGCTGTGCGCGGGCGAGCCGTCCGGCGGCGCGCCCACCGACGTGCGGGAGCGAGCGGCCGAGCTCCACAGCCGCAGCCGCAGCCGCAGCCGCCGCCGCAGCCTCCACTCTCAGGAGCTCGACCTCGGGTACACCCCGGCCCTCGGGCTCCACGACCTGCGGGTCGCCATCGCCGGCCACTACCGGCGGTGGTACGGCGTGGAGGTGGATCCGGCGACGGTGGCGATCACCACCGGGGCGTCCGGGGCCTTCGTGCTCCTGTTCCTCGCCGCCTTCGACGCCGGCGACCGCGTCGCCGTCGCCCGGCCCGGCTACCCGGCCTACCGCAACCTGCTCCACACGCTCGGCATCGACGTCGTCGAGGTGCCCGTCGGCCCCGACACCGGCTTCCAGCCCACGGTCGCGGCGCTCGACGAGCTCGAGGCGGCCGCCGCGGCCGCCGGCCGCGGTCCGCTCGACGGTCTCGTGCTCGCGTCGCCGGCCAACCCGACCGGGTCGATGGTCGACCGGGCCGAGCTCACCGCGCTGGCCGAGTGGTGCGCGGCGCACGACGTCCGGCTGATCAGCGACGAGATCTACCACGGCATCACCTATCCGCCGGACGCCAGCGGAGCCGACGGAGGCGTGGACGCGCCCGACGCCCGCGGCTGCAGCGCGGCGTCGCTGGACCTGCCGGCATCCGCGGCCGACGCCGGGCCGGTGGTCGTCTCCTCCTTCTCGAAGTACTGGGGGATGACGGGCTGGCGGCTCGGGTGGAGCCTCGTGCCGGGCGACCTGCGGGACGCCGTCGACGCGCTGGCCGGGAACGTGGCGCTCTGCCCCCCGACACCGGCGCAGCTCGCCGCCCTGCGCGCGTTCAGCGACCGCTCGTACGCCGAGGCCGACGCGCGCGTGGCGGAGCTGGCTCGCACCCGTGCCCTCCTGCTCGGGTCGCTCGACCGGCTCGGCTGGGGTCCGATCGCCCCGGCTGCAGGCGCCTTCTACCTGTGGGCCGGCATCGCCGAGCAGCTCGGCCCGCACCGCGACTCGGTGGCGTGGTGCCGCGCCCTCCTCGATGAGGCCGGCGTGGCCGTGGTGCCGGGCACCGACATGGACGCGGTCGACGGCGGGACGTTCATCCGGGTGTCGTTCGCCGCGGGGACCGCGGCCGTGGCCGAGGCGGTCGAGCGGATCGTCGCGTTCCAAGCCTGAGATCACACGTACGCTCCGCCCCCGTGACCGCCACTACCTCACCCGAGCCTCGCCTCGCCGAGCTGGGCTTCTACGTGCTGGCCGGCGGGCCGACGGAGCCGACCCCGCTCCTGCAGGAGGTGCCCGACGGCGAGGCGCTGGGTCTCGGCTCCGCGTTCATCTCCGAGCGGTACAACATCAAGGAGGCGGCCACCCTCTCCGGCGCGGCGGCGGCCCTCTCCTCGGAGCTCGGCATCGCGACGGGTGCGACGAACCACAACACCCGCCACCCGCTGATCACCGCGTCCTACGCCACGACCATGCACCGGCTGACCGGCGGCCGGTTCACGCTCGGCCTCGGCCGCGGGATCGACGCGATCTTCGGCGCCTACGGCATCCCGAAGATCACGACCGCGCAGATGGAGGACATCGCCGGGCTGCTGCGCCGGCTCTGGCGAGGCGAGGTGGTGCTCGGCCACGAGGGGCCGGCCGGCTCGTTCCCCGTCCTCCACCTCGACAGCCGGTTCGACGAGGACATCCCCCTCGGCCTCGTCGCCTTCGGCCCGAACACGCTGGCCCTGGCCGGCCGCGCCTTCGACATGGTCGTGCTCCACACGTTCTTCACCGACGAGACCGTCGAGCGGGCGGTGCGCACCGCGCGCGAGGCGGCGGAGCAGGCGGGGCGGGACCCGGCCAGCGTGCGCGTCTGGTCCTGCTACGCCACGGTCCACGACGGCATCGACGAGGACCTCCGGCTGAAGAAGACCGTCGGCCGCCTCGCCACGTACCTGCAGGGCTACGGCGACCTGCTCGTCGACACGAACGGGTGGGACCCCGCCCCCCTCGCCGCCTTCCGGGCCGACCCGGTCGTGCAGTCGGTGCCGGGTGCCATCGACTCGGTGGCCGACGCCGAGCAGCTCCGCCACATCGCCGGCCTGCTCCCCGACGAGTGGCTCGAGCCGGCGGCCACCGGCTCGCCCGAGCGCTGCGCCGAGCGCGTCCTCCGCCAGCTCGACCTCGGCGTGGACGGCGTGATCATGCACGGCGCCACCCCCGCCGAGCTGGCCCCGGTGGTCGAGGCCTACCGCGCCATCCGCCCCACCGGCCGTTTCGACCACCTGGACCCGAACCCGGGTCGGGTCGAGCGCGCGAGTCGATAGGTCCGGTCGCCCGCCTCCCGAGTGGATAGATCCGGGATACCGGACTCACTCACTCAGGCGCGTCCGGGTCGGACCTATTCACTCGCGTGCTCGTAGGATCCCGACTCGTGGCTGAGACCTACGACACGCTCCTCGTGAGGAAGGCCGACGGCGTGGCCTGGGTCTCGCTGAACCGGCCCGAGGTCCGCAACGCCATCAACGACCGGATGCGCGAGGAGCTGCGCGACCTGTGGTGGGCGTTCCGGTACGACGACGACGTCCGCTGCGTGGTGCTCACCGCCGAGGGCGAGTCGTTCTGCACCGGCATCGACCGGGCCGAGGCCGTGTCGGACAGCAACACCGACTCGCTGGCCGAGGGCGACTACCCCGGCTACCCCACCCCGTGGGTGTACGACGATCCCGGCCGCGACGTCGGCCCGAAGGCCCGTGACCTCTGGAAGCCGGTGATCGCCGCGGTGCAGGGCATGGCCTGCGGCGGCGCCTTCTACCTGCTCGGCGAGGTCGAGTTCATCATCGCCGCGGACGACGCCACCTTCTTCGACCCGCACGTCACCTACGGGATGACCGCGGCGTTCGAGCCACTGCAGCTCCTGCGGAAGATGCCGTTCCAGGAGATCATGCGACTGTCGCTGCTCGGGGCCGACGAGCGGATGTCGGCCGAGCGGGCCCGCGAGATCGGCCTCGTCAGCGAGGTCGTGCCGCGGGAAGAGCTGCTCGAGCGGGCGGGGTGGGCGGCCCGCGTGATCGCCGACGCGCCGCCCCTCGTGATCCAGGGGACGCTGCGGGCGCTCTGGATGGGCCTCGACGTCGCCCGCCACCAGAGCATCGAGCTGGCCAGCCTCTACACGCGGATCGGCTCGGACGCCGAGGCGTTCAAGGCGGGGCAGCGCCGCTTCGAGTCGGGCCAGCGCCCCAAGTGGCGCCTGCGCTGATCACGCCTCTGGCGACGGAGACGACGACGCCTCGCTGACCCGCGGCATGACCTCGTCGGTCACGGTGCGCAGGTAGCGCCACGCGACCTCCGGCGGGAGGCCGCCGCACAGCGGCTGGAGCTGGAGGATCCCCTCGGTGCGGATCAGCTCCACCGCCTGGTCGACGGTGACGATGCGGTGGGAGCGGTCCTCGGCCCGCAGCTCCTCCAGCGACGCGGCCCGGGAGATGCTCGCCGTGTGCGTGTTGCCCTCGTTGATCGACGCGTAGCTCACGGCGTCGTGCAGCAGGTGGGCGCCGATCTCGTCCCACGCCGCGTCCACGCCGTCCGCGTCGGCAGCCACGAAGACCGTGGTGGCCGTGTCCAGCGGCGGGATCACGCACATCCCCGGCTCGTGCCCGTGGGCGCGCGCCTCCGCTTCGTACACCTCCACCAAGGAGGGGTCGCCGCCCTGCGCGAAGAAGTCGAGGCCGTGGCGGCCGGCCCGCTTGGCGGCGGCGACGCTCCCACCGCCCCACGCCACGCGGGGACCGCCAGGGGTGACCGGCGCCGGGGTCACGTGGATGCGCCGGCCCTCGTGCTCGAACGGCTCGCCGGTC
>DATFFY010000283.1:0-9895 GCA_035249805.1 Acidimicrobiales bacterium
CTGCCCCGCCGCGGCGGCGCGGATGTGGGCGCCGTCGGCCCGGGCCCCGCGGCCCCGCGGGCTGTTCACCACGAGGTCGACCTTGCCCGAGGCGATGAGCTCGACGGCGTCGGTGCCGGTGGCGTCCCCCACCTTCGCGACGCGGGTCACGACCGGGATCCCGGCCGCCTCCAGCGCATCGGCCGTGCCGGCGGTGGCGACGATCGTCAGACCGGCCTCGACGAAGCGCCGGGCCGCCTCGATGCCGACCTGCTTGTCGCGGTCGGCCAGCGACATGAACACGCAGCCCTGGGCGGGCAGTCCGTCACCGGCCGCCAGCTGGCTCTTGGCGAAGGCCAGGCCGAAGGTCGTGTCGATGCCCATGACCTCGCCCGTGCTGCGCATCTCGGGGCCGAGGACGGTGTCGGCGTCGGGGAACCGGTTGAACGGCAGCACCGCCTCCTTCACCGCGACGTAGCCCGCCGGGGCCGGCGGGTGCAGCAGACCCTCGGCCCGCAGCTCCTCGAGCGTGGCGCCGACCATCGTGCGAGCTGCGATCTTCACGAGGGGCACGCCCGTGGCCTTGGCCACGAACGGCACGGTGCGGCTCGCCCGGGGGTTGGCCTCGATGACGAAGACCTGGTTGGCCTTCACGGCGTACTGGACGTTGATCAGGCCGACCACCCCCAGCTCGGCGGCGATGGCCTTCGTGTGCCCCTCGATGACCGCGATGGTCTCGGCCGACAGCGAGTACGGCGGGATGACGCAGGCCGAGTCGCCCGAGTGGACGCCGGCCTCCTCCACGTGCTCCATGACGCCGCCGATGATCGCCTCACCCGTGCGGTCGCGGATGGCGTCCACGTCGACCTCGGTGGCGTCCTCCAGGAACCGGTCGATGAGCACCGGCCGCTCGGCGGAGAGGCCACCCTCGCGGCCGAGGCTGCCGAACCCTGCCAGCTGCTCCATCGCGCGGGCGAGCGACTCGTCGTCGTAGACGATCTCCATGGCCCGGCCGCCCAGGACGTACGACGGCCGAACGAGCACCGGGTAGCCAATCTTGTCGACGATGGCCTGGGCCTGCTCGAGGGTCGTGGCCGTGCCGCCGGCGGGCTGCGGGATCTCGAGCCGGGCGCAGAGGGCGTTCCACCGCTCGCGGTCCTCGGCCAGGTCGATCGACTCCGGCGAGGTGCCGAGCACGAGCCCCTCGGGGAGCGACCCGGCCAGCTTCAGCGGCGTCTGGCCGCCGAGGCTCACGATCACGCCCTTCAGGTCACCCGAGCGGCGCTCCGCCTCGATCACGTTGAGGGCGTCCTCGAGGGTCAGCGGCTCGAAGTACAGGCGGTCCGACGTGTCGTAGTCGGTCGACACCGTCTCGGGGTTGCAGTTGAGCATCACGGTCTCGAAGCCGGCGTCGGCCAGCGCGAAGCTCGCGTGCACGCAGCAGTAGTCGAACTCGATGCCTTGGCCGATGCGGTTCGGGCCCGACCCGAGGATCAGCACCTTCTCGCGCCCGGAGCGGACGATCTCGTCCTCGTCCTCGTAGGTCGAGTAGTGGTACGGCGTCGAGGCCTCGAACTCCGCCGCGCAGGTGTCGACGGTCTTGTAGGTCGGCAGCACCCGCAGGGACTCGCGCTTGGCCCGCACCGCGGCCTCGTCGACCTGCCAGAGGTGGGCGAGCTGGGCGTCGGAGAAGCCGAGGCGCTTGGCCCGGCGCAGGCCGTGGCGGGTCACGCCGTCGAAGCCGACCTCGGCGAGCACGGCCCGCTCCTCGACGATGGCCAGCAGCTGGTCGAGGAACCAGGGGTCGACCTTCGTCCGCTCGGCCAGGGCCTCGACCGAGATGCCGCGCCGGAGGGCGGCCTCGAGCTGGAAGGGCCGGTCGGGCGTGCCGACGGCGGCCCGGGCCAGCAGCTCCTCGTCGGTGAGGCCGTCGAGGGCGTGCTCGGCGGGGTCGCAGGCCAGGCCCGCCCGCCCGTGCTCGAGCGACCGGAGGGCCTTCTGCAGGGACTCCGCGAACGTGCGCCCGATGGCCATGGCCTCGCCCACGGACTGCATCGACGTGCCGAGGACGCCGGGCGCGTCCGGGAACTTCTCGAATGCCCACCGCGGCACCTTCGTCACCACGTAGTCGATGGTCGGCTCGAAGCTGGCCGGGGTGGCCCTGGTGATGTCGTTCGGGATCTCGTCGAGCGTGTAGCCCACCGCGAGCTTCGCCGCGAACTTGGCGATCGGGAACCCGGTGGCCTTCGACGCGAGCGCAGAGGACCTCGACACCCGCGGGTTCATCTCGATGACGACCATCTCGCCGTTCGACGGGTCGAGGGCGAACTGGACGTTCGAGCCACCCGTCTCGACACCGACCCTCCGGATGCACTGGAAGGCCGCGTCGCGCATGGCCTGGTACTCCACGTCCGACAGCGTCTGCGCCGGGGCGACCGTGATCGAGTCGCCGGTGTGCACGCCCATCGGGTCGAAGTTCTCGATGGAGCAGATGACCACGCAGTTGTCGGCGCGGTCGCGCATGACCTCGAGCTCGAACTCCTTCCAGCCGGCGATCGATCGCTCGATGAGGATCTCCTCGATGGGGCTGGCGGCGAGGCCGATGGCGGCGATGCGCTCGAACTCCTCCATCGTCGACGCGATGCCGGTGCCCTTGCCGCCGAGGATGTACGCCGGGCGGATGACGACCGGCAGCCCGATCTCCTCGATGACCTCCTTCGCCTCGGTCATGCTGTGCGCAACCGCGGACGGGGGCACGCGCAGGCCGATCTCCTGCATCGCCGCCTTGAACGCCTCGCGGTCCTCGGCGGTGCGGATCGCGTCCGCGTTCGCGCCGATGAGCTCCGGTGTGCCGGGCCGGCCGACGGCATCGCGCTCGACGAGCTCCATCGCGAGGTTGAGGGCGGTCTGCCCGCCCAGGGTCGGCAGCACGGCGTCGGGACGCTCGCGCTCGATGATGCGGAGGAGCACCTCGACGTCCAGCGGCTCGACGTAGGTGGCCGCCGCGAACTCCGGGTCCGTCATGATCGTGGCCGGGTTCGAGTTGGCGAGGATGACGCGGTAGCCCTCCTGCCCGAGCACCTTGCAGGCCTGGGTGCCGGAGTAGTCGAACTCGCAGGCCTGGCCGATGACGATCGGGCCGGCGCCGATCAGCAGGATCGACTCGAGGTCGTCGCGCCGCGGCATCAGGCCACCCCCGCCTCGGCCTCGGGGTAGCCCACCGCGTCGAGGTCGCGCCGGTCGCCGATGCCGAGGAGCGCGGCGAACTGCTCGAAGAGGTACGCGCTGTCGTGCGGGCCCGGGCCGGCCTCGGGGTGGTGCTGCACGCTGAAGGCAGGGGCATCGAGCACCTGCAGGCCCTCGCACACCCCGTCGTTCAGGTTCACGTGGGTCAGCTCGGCCCGGTCCGCCACCGAGTCGGCATCGACGGCGAAGTTGTGGTTCTGGCTGGTGATCTCGACGCGGCCGGTCGCGAGGTTGCGCACGGGGTGGTTCCCGCCGTGGTGTCCGAAGGGCAGCTTCACGGTGGCGCCGCCGAGGGCCCGTCCCAGCAGCTGGTGTCCCAGGCAGATGCCGAACACCGGCACGTTGCCCAGCAGCCCCGCGATCGCCTCGCTGGCGTAGGGCACCGCCTCGGGGTCGCCCGGGCCGTTGGACAGGAACACCCCGGCGGGATCCCGGGCGAGCACGTCGGCGGCCGAGGTGGCCGCAGGCACGACCTCGACGTCGACCCACGACGCGAGGTGGCGCAGGATCGTCCGCTTGATGCCGAAGTCGTAGGCGACCACGAGCGGGCGGCCGCCGTCGCCCAGCCGGTACGGCTGTGCGGTCGTGACCTGGGCGACCAGGTCCACGCCGTCGGTGCCGGGCTCGGCCTTCGCCGCGGCCAGGAGGGTGGCTTCGTCGACCACGTCGACCGGGCCGAACGCGCCCGGGATCGCCCCCACGTCGCGGATGCGGCGCGTGAGCTTCCGGGTGTCCACGCCGGCGATGCCCGGGATGCCGTAGGCCCGCAGCTGCGCGTCGAGGTCGGCCTGGCTGCGCCAGCTCGAGCGCCGGCGGGCCAGCTCGCGGACGACGACGCCCCGGCAGAACGGCCGGCGGGCCTCGAAGTCGGCGAGGTTCACCCCGTAGTTGCCGATGTGGGGGTACGTGAACGTGATGATCTGCCCGGCGTAGGACGGGTCGGTGATGACCTCCTGGTAGCCGGCGAGCACGGTGTTGAACACGACCTCGCCGCTGGCCGCGCCCGCGGGGTCGGCGCCGATGGCCTCGCCCTCGAAGGTCGTGCCGTCGGCGAGGACGAGCAGCGCCTCGCGCACGCTCATCGGTGCCCCCCCACCCGAACCCGCGACGCCTGGCGTACAGATCCGTACGTCTCCCATCGCGAGTTCGATTGTGGGTGCATAGTCATGCACGGTAGTGGATGGCTGGGCGACGACGGCAACCGGATCATCGCTGGGCCTCGCCGTCGAGGACCACCAGCTCGCCCCTCAGGAACGTGTGGCGCACGCGGCCCCGCAGCTCCCGACCGGTGAAGGGGGTGTTCCGGCTGCGGCTGGCGAGCCGGGCGGGGTCGACCACCCACGTCGCCTCCGGATCGACCACGGCGAGGTTGGCCGGCCGACCGGCCTCGATGGGGCCACCGTGCTCGTCCTCGACGCCGAGGATGCGGGCGGGCCGCCAGGAGAGGAGCGCGAGGACCTCGGGAAGGGGGAGGCCGAGCTCGGTGAGCGCGAGGCCCAGCGCCGTCTCCAGGCCCAGCATGCCCGGCGGGGCCTGGTCGAACGGGGCCTCCTTCGCCTCCTGCGTGTGGGGGGCGTGATCGGTGGCGATGCAGTCGATGGTGCCGTCGGCCAGGCCGGCGCGGACCCCGGCGACGTCGGCGTCGGTGCGCAGCGGCGGGTTCACCTTGAAGACCGGGTCGTAGGACGCGCACTCGGCGTGGGTGAGGGTGAAGTGGTGCGGCGTCGCCTCGCACGTGACGGGCAGGCCGGCCGCCTTGGCCTCGGCCACGAGGGCGACGGAGCGGGCGGTGGACAGGTGCTGGAAGTGGACCCGCGCGCCGGTCAGGCGAGCCAGCGCCACGTCGCGGAGGACCATCAGCTCCTCGGCCTCCGCCGGCTGGCCCGGGATGCCGAGCCGGGAGGACCACTCGCCCTCGTGCATGTGCCCTCCGGCGGACAGCACGGGGTCCTCGCAGTGCTGGGCCAGGACGACCGGTCGCCCGCCGACCCGCAGCCCACCGGCGTACTCGAGGGCGCGGCGCATGAGACGGGTGTCGGCCACGCCGGCGCCGTCGTCGGTGAAGAAGCGCACCCCGAGATCGGCCATCTCGCCGAGCGGGGCCAGCTGCTCGCCCTGCCGTCCGACGGTCACCGCCCCCGAGGTGTGCACGTCGCAGGGCGCCTTCCGGCCGAGCTCGAGGACCTCCCGGACGATGCCGGCGTGGTCGACGGCGGGGATCGTGTTGGGCATGGCGAGGATGCACGTGTACCCGCCGAGGGCCGCGGCGCGGGCGCCCGTCTCGATCGTCTCGGCCTCCTCCTGCCCGGGCTCGCGGAGGTGGCTGTGCAGGTCGACGAAGCCGGGGGCGACGACGCACCCACCGACGTCGATCACCTGGTCGCCGGTGAGATCGGTCCCCACGGCGGCGATGCGATCGCCGTCGACGAGCACGTCGGCGACGCGCTCCCCCGTCTCGTCGACCACCCGCCCGCCGCGCAGCAGGACGCTCACCGGGCGAGCCCTCGGGTCGACACGTCGTCTCCCGGTGACCGCGTCGCCGCTGCGCAGCGCCGGGGTGCCTGTGACGTGGTTCGCTCGCGGAGCTCGCTCACGTGACCTCCGCGCCTTCGGTGAGGATGCGGTCGATGCCGGAGCCGAGGAGCAGGTAGAGGACCGCCATGCGGGTGGCGACGCCGTTGCGGACCTGGTCGATGATGACCGACCGCGGGAGGTCGGCCACCTCGGCGCTGATCTCGACGCCGCGGTTCATCGGTCCGGGGTGCATCACCAGCGCGTCCTCCCGCAGCCTGTCGACCCGGCGGGCCGTGAGCCCGAAGCGGGTCGTGTACTCGCGGAGCGAGGGCACCAGGTGCTCGGTCATGCGCTCCCGCTGCATCCGCAGGAGGTAGACGACGTCGAGGTCGGGCAGCACCTCGTCGAGTTCGTGGGAGATCCGGACGGGCCAGCCCTCGAGGCTCGGGGGCAGCAGCGTCGGCGGGGCGACGAGGACCACCTCGGCGCCGAGCGCGGTGAACGCCAGGACGTCCGAGCGGGCCACTCGGCTGTGCTTGACGTCGCCCACGATCCCGATGCGCAGCCCCTCGAGGGACTTGCGGTGCTGGCGCACGGTGTAGCAGTCGAGGAGGGCCTGGGTGGGGTGCTCGTGCCAGCCGTCGCCGGCGTTGACGACCGAGACCCGGTCCTCGAGCCAGCGCGCCACCTGCCAGGGCACCCCGGCGCTCCTGTGGCGGACGACCACCGCGTCCACGCCCATCGCCTCGATCGTCAGGACCGTGTCGCGCAGCGACTCGCCCTTGCTCACCGACGACGACCCGACGCTGAAGCTCATCGTGTCGGCCGAGAGCCGCTTGGCCGCCTGCTCGAAGCTGAGGCGCGTGCGGGTCGAGTCCTCGTAGAAGAGCCAGACGACGTTCTTCCCGCGCAGGGCCGGCACCTTGGGGATGGGCCGCTCGCTGACCTCGACGAACGCGTCCGTCAGCCGCATCAGCTGCTCGAGGTCGTCGTTGCTGAGGTCGGCCACCGAGAGGAGGTGCTTCACCGCCCCTCCTTCACGAGCTCGCCGAGGTCCACGCCGGACGGGCTCACGTTCACCATCTCGTCGCGCCGGGTCGGCAGGTTCTTCCCGACGAAGTCGGGCCGGATCGGGAGCTCCCGATGGCCCCGGTCGATCATCACGGCGAGCTGGACGGCCCGCACGCGGCCGAAGGCGTTGAGGGCGTCGAGGGCGGCCCGGATGGTGCGACCCGTGAAGAGCACGTCGTCCACGAGCACGACGACGGCGCCGTCGAGGTCCACCGGGATCTCGGTGACGGCCTCGGGCAGCACCGGCCGGATGCCGATGTCGTCCCGGTACAGGGCCACGTCGAGCGTGCCCACCGGCGGGGCCGTCCCGTCGATCTCGGCCAGCGCGTCGACGAACGCGCGGGCGAGGGCCACACCACCGGTCTGGAGACCGATGAGCACCACGCTCTCGAGGCCGTGGTTGCGCTCGACGATCTCGTGGCTCATCCGCCAGATGGCGCGGCGCACGTCGTCGGCATCCATGACCTGCGACCGGGCAACGAAAACGCCCCCATACGGGGGCGTCGAGCGTCGTTCGCGTTCGGCCAAGCCGGCTTCCTTCCTGTCCGTGCGAGCCTCACGGGACCCGCTTCACGGTCAGGCAGGCAGGGTACCACCTCGGCCCAGGCGCGAGAACCGCCACAGCCGCGTCCCGTCGACGCCCGCCGCGCGCTCGACGAAGCCGGCCCGCTCGGCCACCGCGCTGGAGGCCGGGTTGTCCGGGTGGCAGTGGGCGACGAGGGCCTCGACCAGCCCGGTCTCGACGGCCCAGTCGGCCAGGAGGCGGACGGCCCGGACGGCGTAGCGCTGGCGGCGGTGGTCGGCGGCGATCCACCAGCCGATGTCGGCCCGGCCGGCCAGCGCGTCGATGGCGCTCAGGCCCACCTCCCCCACCACCTCGCCGCCGACGTCGACGACGAGATCGAGCGACAGGCCCTGCTCCCGACGCTGCTCGTCGCCCTCGATCCAGCGCCGGGCGAACGCGTCGTCGCAGCGGGGAGGCACGCTCGTCCACCGGGCCACCTCGGGGTCGGTCCACGCGGCGACGAGCGCCGGCGACTCCTCCAGGCACCACGGGCGGAGCCGCAGGACCCCCTCGGAGAGCGGCGGGTCGGGCAGCGGGATCGTCATGCCAGCACGCCGAGCTCGGCCAGCGCGTCGCGGAGGTCGTCGACCCCGGTGAACACCTCGGCCCGGACCCCGTAGGAGCGGGCCGCCTCGACGTGGCTCACGGTGTCGTCCGTGAAGAAGCAGCGCTCCAGCGCCACGTCGAGCCCGATGGCGGCCGCTTCGAACGCCGCCCGGGACGGCTTCGCCGCCCCCACGTCGGCCGAGCCGACCACCGCGTCGAAGGCATCCGCGATGCCGCTGCGCTCGAGGTCCGCCATCAGCTGGGTGGTGGCGTTCGAGAGGAGGGCGACCGGCACGCCCCGGCGGCGGACCTCGGCGACGAGGTCGACCACGGTCAGGTCGATGTCCCACCCCGCGTCGACGAAGACCTGGGCCACCTCGTCGCGGTCGACCGGGTGCTCCGCGGCCACGGCCGCGCCGATCTCCTCGCACCACCCGGCGAAGGACAGGCGGCCGTCCATCGCCCGAGCGAGCCGGTCCTCCTCGAAGGCGACGCGCGAGATCGCGCCGGCGGGCAGGCCGAGGCGGGCCTCGGCGTCGGGCAGGTGGGTGGCGTGCCAGTGCCGGATCACGCCGTCGAGGTCCACGATGACCCCGTCGACGCTCGGCGCATCCACCGAACTGGGGTGGGAGGTGCCGGGTTCCTGCGGAACATCCCGCACCAGTTGCGTGGTGGTGGTGGTAGTGCCGGCGTCGTCGCCGCGGACCTCGCGGGCGATCCGGGCCAGGAGGCCGTTGACGAAGCGGCCCGACCCGTCCGTCGAGAACCGCGACGCGAGGTCCACGGTCTCGGCCAGCACGACGCCGGTGGGGACGTCCGGACGGGTGAGCAGCTCGGCGCTGCCCATGCGGAGCGCGGCGCGGTCGAGGGCGGCCATCCGCTCGAGCGTCCAGCCCTCGGCGAAGCGCGAGAGCAGGCCGTCGATCCGGTCGCGGTGCTCGTCGACGGCCTGGACCAGGCCGGCCGCGAACTCGTCCGGGGGCACGGGGAGCTCGGCCAGGACCGCGGCGCCGTCGACGCCCTTGGCCTCCGCCTCGTAGAGCAGGCCGAGGGCCCGCTCCCGAGCAGCCCGCCGCTCCTCAGCCAGCGACATGGAGCTCCTCAGGCGCGGGTGATGTACTCGCCCGAGCGGGTGTCGACCTTGATGCGGTCGCCGGGGTTCACGAACAGGGGGACCTGGACGACGAGGCCCGTCTCGAGCGTGGCCGGCTTCTTGGCGCCCGAGACGCGGTCGCCCTGCACACCGGGCTCGGTCTGGGCGACCGCCAGCTCGACGGCGGCGGGCAGGTCGGAGCCGACGATCTCGTCGCCGAACATCTGCAGCACGACGGTCGAGCCGTCGACGATGTACCCATGGGCCTCGCCGAGGGCGTCGGGGGCGACGTGCATCTGGTCGTAGCTCGTGTTGTCCATGAACACGAGGTCGCGGCCGTCCTTGTAGAGGAACTGCATCTCCCGCTTGTCGATGATCGCCTGCTCGAGCTTCTCGTCGGCGCGGAAGGTGCGGTCCACCTGGGCGCCGTTGCGCATGTTGCGCAGCGTCGTGCGCACGAAGGCGCCGCCCTTGCCGGGCTTGACGTGCTGGAAGTCGACGATCTGGTACAGCCCCTCGGGGAGGTTCAGGGACATGCCCCGCTTGAGGTCGTTGGTCGAGACGGCGGCCATGGGAGCTCCGGGATCAGGATTTCGGTGCGTGGGTCAGGGTACGGCCCCCGGCCTCCGTGACGACAACCGTGTCCTCGATGCGCACGCCGCCCCGACCGGGCAGGTACACCCCGGGCTCCACCGTGACGACGTGGCCGGGGGCCAGCAGGGCCTCGGCCGTCGACGAGACGCGGGGGTCCTCGTGGATGTCCAGGCCGACGCCGTGGCCGGTGCCGTGGACGAAGGCGTCCCCCCACCCCGCGGCGTCGATGACGGCCCGGCAGGCCTCGTCGACGGCGCGGGCGGGCACACCGGGCCCCACGGCGGCGA
>DATFFY010000284.1:0-3055 GCA_035249805.1 Acidimicrobiales bacterium
CGGCCCCCGAGGTCGCGCCGCTGTGGGACCTCGTGGCGTGGCAGGACCGCGCGGACGAGCTCCGCCGCGAGATGGACCGGCTGCGCGCCCCGCTCGAGGCCCACGACCGCGGCGCCCTGGCCGAGGGCTTCGTGATCGCCGCCGCCGTGCTCCGCCACCTCCAGGCCGACCCCCTCCTCCCCGACCAGCTCCTGCCCGCGGGCTGGCCCGGCCCGCGCCTGCGCGACGAGTACGACCGCTACGACACCGCGTACCGGGCCGTCCTCGCCGACTGGTTCGCCGAGGCCTAGCCCCGAGCCATCCCGACGGGTTCTGGCCCGGGCTCGCCACAGCCCGCTGTGGCCGAGCCGGGCCAGAACCCGTCCGCCTAGCCTCTGCGGCCATGGCCGACGACCGCCTCTACTTCCGGCAGCTGCTGAGCGGACGGGACTTCGCCCGCACCGACCAGATGGCTCGGCAGATGGTCAACTTCGTCTACCTGATCGGCGATCGGCAGACGGGCGAAGCGCTGGTCGTCGACCCGGCCTACGACATCCCCGGCATCCTCGACGTGCTGGCGGCCGACGACATGCGCTGCGTCGGCGCACTCGCCACGCACTACCACCCGGACCACGTGGGCGGGACCATGGGCGGCTTCTCGATCGCGGGGGTCGACGAGCTGCTGGCCGCCGCGTCCGTGCCGGTGCACGTGCAGGCCGACGAGGCGCCGTGGGTGCTGCGGGTGACCAACCTCGCGGAGACCGACCTGGTGCAGCACGGCAGCGGCGACACCGTGATGGTGGGCGAGATCCCGATCGAGCTCATCCACACGCCGGGGCACACCCCCGGCTCGCAGTGCTTCTACGTCGCGGATCGCCTCGTGAGCGGCGACACCCTGTTCCTCGAGGGCTGCGGCCGCACGGACCTCCCCGGCGGCGACCCGGCCGCGCTCTACGACAGCCTGGTGAACAAGCTGGCGAAGGTCCCGGACCACGCCGTGCTCTTCCCCGGCCACCTCTACTCCGCGGAGCCGTCGGCCTCGATGGAGGACACCCGCCGCTGGAACTACGTCTTCACCCCGAAGACCGAGGAGCAGTGGCTGACGATGTTCGGCAGGTAGGGCTGTCGGTGCATTCAGGGGGGCGCTGCCCCCCTGGGCGAGTCCCCCCGCCGCATCGATGGGCCAGACCGTGGCGGGCGGAGCTGTCCGAGGCCTCGCTCGCAAGATTGCAAGCTCAACTTGCCTTGGCTGCTTGGAACGTGCGGCGGTAGTGGGTCGGGTTGGTCCCGACCTGGCGCTGGAAGTGGACGCGCATGCCGGCGGCGGTGCCGAAGCCGCAGCGTGACGCGATGCGCTCGATGGGCTCGTCGGTCGTCTCGAGGAGGCGCTGCGCGTGGAGCACGCGCTGGCGCAGCAGCCACTGGAGCGGCGTCGTGCCCGTCGCCGCGACGAAGCGCCGCGCGAAGGTGCGGGGGCTCGTGGCGGCCCGGCGGGCCAGCACGTCGACGGTGATGGGCTCGTGCAGGTTCTCGACGGCCCAGTCGAGCGTGTCCCGGAAGGGGTCGTCGCAGTCCGCGCACTCGGGCACGGGCGCCTGGATGAACTGGGCCTGGCCACCGTCGCGGTGGGGCGGCACGACCATGCGCCGCGCGACGGCGTTGGCCACGTCCGCGCCGTGGTCGCTGCGCACCACGTGCAGGCAGAGGTCGATCGCGGCCGCGGTGCCGGCGGACGTCATGACGTTGCCGTCGACGACGTAGAGGACGTCGGGCTCCACGCTCACCGCGGGGAACCGCGCCTCGAGCTGTCCGGCGTACATCCAGTGCGTCGTCGCCCGGCGGCCGTCGAGCAGGCCGGCGTGGGCGAGCAGGAACGCACCGCTGCAGAAGCTCAGGATGCGCGCACCGCGACGATCGGCGGCTCGGAGCGCCTCGATCAGCTCCGAGCTCGGCTCGTCGGACGGGCTCCACATCGGGATGACGACGGTGCCCGCCCGCTCGACGTCGTCGAGCCGGAACGGCGTGTCGAGGGTCAGCCCGTGGGAGGTCTTGGCGTGGATCGGGGGCTCGACCGCCGCGCACACGAGCAGCTGGTACCAGGGGTCGACGAGCTCGCTCCGGTCGAGGCCGAAGACCTCGCAGGCGACGCTCAGCTCGAAGGGGCTGACCCCGTGCGAGACGATGGCGGCGACCACGTGGGGCCGCTTGGCGGAGGTTCGGCGAGCCATGCGAGCAGTATGGCAGCAATCACGCGGGCATGGTCAAGACTGCCACTCGTCATCGGCAGGATCCGGGCGCACGATGGCGGCATGTTGAGCGCCCACTGCCCCCGCCATGGCCGCACCGTGTTCGTCCCGACCACGCGCATCGACGGGATCGACAACGGTCCCACCGACCTCGTGGTGCGCTGGCACTGCTCCTGCGGCGCCCGTTCCACCACCCGCTTTCCCCGTCGTCGCCCGGCCTTCTGAGGTCCGCGCGCACCACTAGGTTTCGGCGGTGCGCACGCGGTCTCGTCGGCGGCTCGACGTCGTGCTCATCGGGGCCGGCGGCCTGGTCCTCGGTGGCGCCACCGCGATCGCAGCCTTCGGGTACAACGAGGAGCGCATCGAGCAGCTGTGGGTCGGGGCCGCGATCCAACCCGATGGCACGGCCTCGCTGCGTGAGGTCGTCGACTACCAGTTCGGCAACACGCTGGACCGCCACGGGCTCCTGCGCCGCATCCCCGGCCTGACGCCGCAGTCGCCGGTGGCGGTGTCGTCGCCGACGGGCGCGCCCGACGCGGTGGACTCGATGAGCCCGTACACCTTCGACGGCGGGGAGCAAGGGGTGGAGATCCGCGTCGGCGACGCGGCGCGCAACGTGTCCGGCGCGCACCGGTACGTGCTCGGGTACGACCTGGCGACGCTGGCCGAGGGCGAGGCGATCGCGTGGGACGCGGTGGGCACCGGGTGGGAGGTGCCGATCGAGGAGGCGGAGGTCCACCTCGTCGCGCCGTGGGCGCTCGAGGACCTCGGCTGCCTGCAGGGCCCGCCGCGGTCGGAGGAGCCGTGCGAGGACGAGCTCGAGCAGGTCG